>DASPJH010000191.1:0-3020 GCA_035628715.1 Bacteroidia bacterium | reverse complement strand
GGCCCACCAGGCAGTCGGGCATAATGTTCTGGTCGGATGAAATAAGACTCAGCATTATCTGCGTATCCGCATGATAATCCTCAGCAAACAGCGGGCGCATAGCGCGGTCAACAATACGGCTGATCAGGATTTCATAGTCTGACAGGCGTGCTTCCCTCTTTAAAAAACCGCCGGGAATGCGGCCTACCGATGCAAATTTTTCCTGGTAGTCAACAGTTAAGGGTAAAAAATCAGTTCCCTCTTTAGCTTCAGGGGCGGCCACTACGGTGGCCAAAATCATGGTATTGCCCATTTTAAGCACTACCGAACCGGTGGCCTGCTTGGCCAGTTTGCCGGTTTCAATTTCAATTACTTTGCCGTCGCCAAAATCAATTCTTTTGGTAACTCCTAAGGGTTGTGACATACGTTTGTTTCAATAAAATCTAACAGCTATAAAAAATAAAAGCCTTATAAAGTATAAGGCTTTTTTGTTTGTATCTAAAATGTGTTTAGCGTCAAGGGGGTAATTATTTCCTGATGCCGAGTTCTTTAATAATCGCCCTGTAGCGGAAAATATCTTTTTTAGCGAGGTAGTCCAGAAGAGCACGACGCTTACCTACCAGTTTGATAAGGCTAAGTTCGGCCGAGTGGTCTTGCTTATTCGCCTTCAGGTGCTCGGTAATGTGTTGTATACGTGCTGTAAAAAGGGCAATCTGTCCTTCGGCACCGCCTGTGTTTGTTTCTGTTCCGCCGTGTTGCTTGAATATGTCTTTTTTTACTTCTGAAGTAACTAGCATTGTATTACTGTTTATCTCTAAATTTTAAGTGTGCAAAGATATTGACTTTAGGTGGATAATGCAACTATTTGTTGTTTATTCCCCTATTAATCTTTGTACAAAAATACATTAAAAATGCTAATCCGGCCTGCTACTTATACAGATATAGAAACCATCGCCCACTACAACGCTTTAATGGCACTGGAAACCGAGCACAAAACATTGGACATGCCTACAGTAATTACCGCCGTGAAGGCTGCATTGAATGATCCGGCAAAAGGCTTTTATTTAGTGGCTGAAGAAAACAGCCAGGTAGTTGGCAACCTGATGGTGACCTATGAATGGAGCGACTGGCGCAACTGTAATATGTGGTGGATACAAAGCGTATACGTAAATGCTGATTTCCGCCGGAAAGGGGTGTACCGGGCGTTGTACGAAGAAACCCGGCGCCGGGCTAAGGACGCCGGTGCGCGAATTATCCGCCTGTACGTGGAAAAGCAGAATATAACTGCCCAAAAAACCTATGAATCGCTGGGAATGAAAGAGGGTAATTATTTGATGTATGAGGTGGATATTTGAGAAACCTATTTGTCATCGGTTTAATTATGGCGAATTTGCCATAATTAAACCGATCTCAAAGTACTTACCTAATAGCCCTTATATCAATAACCCCGGTATTTTAATTCGGGACTGAATACTAAGGAAATAGCACTTTCTGACTTGGTGGATTCCCGCCTGAAGCGGGAATGACGGCAATAAAACAAAAAAAGGAGCCGTTCCGGGCTCCTTTTATACTTAAACAATAAGCTAAAACGAATTTATTTTACTGCATTTACCACCGCTTTAAAAGCCTCGGGGTGGTTCATGGCAAGGTCGGCAAGCACCTTACGGTTAAGGCCTAAACCTTTTTCGTGTACTTTACCCATAAAAACTGAGTAGCTCATACCTTCCTGGCGGGTGGCAGCGTTGATACGCTGAATCCACAGTGCGCGGAAATTACGTTTTTTAGTTTTACGGTCACGGTAGGCATATTGTAAACCTTTTTCTACAGCGGTTTTGGCAATAGTCCAAACGTTTTTACGTGTGCCCCAGTAGCCTTTGGCTAACTCAAGGACTTTTTTTCTTCTTCTGCGCGATGCGACAGTGTTGACTGAACGTGGCATAGTATTAAATTTTGGTATTCAGCGCTCCTTCTTCAGGAGTCTTAGGGGCTGAATCCCGGTTAAACATTAATTATTTTCCTATTGTAAGCAAAAATTCTACGTTGGGTTGGTCAGCATCGCTAACATAAGCGGCATAACCCAGGTTACGTTTTTGCTTGGTTCCTTTTTTGGTAAGGATGTGACGCTTGAACGAGTGGTTCATCCTTATCTTTCCGCTGCCTGTTACCCTGAAGCGCTTCTTGGCACCGGAATTGGTTTTCATCTTTGGCATAATATTCTAACAGTTAATTTTTTACTTACTTTTTGTTTTGGGTGCTATCATCATAATCATCTTTTTGCCTTCCAGCCTGGGCATCATTTCCACTTTGCCATAATCAGCCAGTTTTTCAGCAAACTGCAGCAGCAGCACCTCTCCCCTCTCCTTGTACACTATCGTACGGCCCCTGTAAAATACATAGGCACGCACTTTAGCGCCTTCCTGCAGAAATTTGATGGCATGCTTGAGCTTAAAATCCACGTCATGCTCATCGGTATTGGGCCCGAACCGAATTTCCTTAACAACGGATTTTACAGCGTTGGCCTTAACTTCTTTCTTCTTTTTCTTTTGCTCGTAGAGGAACTTTTTATAATCCACTATCCTGCACACAGGCGGCGTTGTAGTGGATGAAATTTCCACCAAGTCAATCCCCTGCTCTTCAGCTAAGGTTTTTGCTTTTGATAGCGGGTAAATCCCTGGTTCAACATTTTCGCCTACCAACCTCACTTCGGGGGCGGTAATAAAGTTATTTATCCTGTGCTCGGCCTCCCGTATACGGGGACCTCTGAAGGGCCGGCCTCCGCCTGGACCTCTGTTAGGGCCTTGTGGTGTAATAGTTACCTCCGTTAATTAGTATTCAGTTGTTGTTCAAAGTACGCTTTAAATTCTTCCAGTGTAAAGGTTCCCACATCGCCTTGTCCGTGCCTGCGGGCGGCTACTTTATTATCAGTCGCTTCTTTCTCCCCTACTACGAGCATGAAAGGAATTTTAGCTACTTCCGCGTCGCGAATCTTTTTGCCGATCTTCTCAGCCCGTTCGTCAACGAAGCCGCGAATATCGTATTTT
>DASPJH010000190.1:0-2304 GCA_035628715.1 Bacteroidia bacterium | reverse complement strand
CTGAAAAGGCATATTCCCCGGAAAGTCTTTTGCAGCCTTAGTTACTATGAACCAGTTTATCTTATCGGTGAACAGAACATTAAAACGGATATACATTTCAAACAGTCTCTGCACTTGCAACGTTTAAAAAGAATGTCCTTTATAACAGTACCGGACAATTGGGTATAAGGAATTACCCTGAACCATAACCGATTTATACAGAACCGATGAAGAATATTTTAACAATTGTAGCAATACTGATGTTTACAGGCATAAACCTTTCGGCACAAAGCAGCAAACTGCTTGCGTACCGCCTTGGTATTGCCGCCAACATGCCCTTTATAACCAAATATACCGACTCATTTAAAGCCCAGCCCGGCTTTGGAATATGGGGCGATGCTGAGTACATCCTTACCCGCCACTTGCGCCTCAACCCTGGTATTGGCTATAACAGCCTGGGCTATATACAACAGTATTTCAGGGATTCAGCTTCACAGCAACGGAGGCGTATTACCGAGCATTACATAGATATAACGGCACAGGTAAGCTATTTGCCAACGCCTGCTGAAAACAGCGTCAGGCTGTATTTAGGCGCGGGAGTTTCGTTGCTGGCCTTGCGGAAAAGCAATGAAAGTGATGCGGTAGGCACTAATATTACCCAAAGAACCCTGGATAATAAAAAGTCTCTTTCTCCGGGTGTATTGCTTATGGCCGGATTCTCAGCCCCAATGAGTCGGAGAATTGACCTCGGCATCCAGTATACAATGGGATTGCCCAACCAAATTTATCCATTGGATATTATAGGCAGGTTAAGCACGTTGAATTTGAGGGTAAGCTACAAAATTATTCCTGACTTTAGAGATTACTCCATAGGAAATGCTGAGTTTCTTGCCGATAGCCTGTCTCCAAGAAATTTTACATTGTACAACCCCGACAGCCTGGTAATGATTGTGCGACTGAACGAAAATACAAGCAAGATTGAAACGCTGAAATCTCAGGGATACCATGCAGATGCACGCAAAATGGAGGAGGAAACAAGGGAAGAAAACCTGGCTATTATGGAGGCGTTCAGGGAATCGTTTACGTTACTGCCCGTGTACTACATATATGATACTGACAGCAAGCAGGCGCTTACCGGTAATTTTAACGGCATATTGCTGAACGCTGATTTAAAAAGAGATACCATAACCTTGCCTAACAAGGCGTATGTTTTTGCCGAGTTCAGGCAGCAGTTTGATGAGGTTAGTCAAACCAGCGGCATGTACGGTCTTGTAATAACCGACAATCTTTTTAACAATCATCCTTCCTACTTCCCGGGATTTACTTCAGATGTATACGGATTTTTGAGCAAGAAAGAAGTAGTTGCCAAACATGAAAAGAGGCTGAGGAAATACTTTGAAACCCACAATGATAACTGATGGCCGGGTAATAAGCCGAATTCAAAAATCATGGTTTGTAATGTGAGTGCGGATAAGCAATATAGCAACTTTATACAGATACTTTTTATTCAATATATTATAGTATCTTCACCATCTGCTATTTATTATTATTAATGACTGCCAAAGCTGCTCCACTTATCTACATTATTGATGATGATACCGATGATTGCGAGCTATTGCAATCTGTGCTTTCATCCATTAACAGTTTTATTCAATGCATTACAGCCCGCGATGGTAACGAGGCTTTAAAAGTTCTAAAGGATTTGATCATCCTTCCTGATGTTATTGTTCTGGACCTGAATATGCCCATGATAAGTGGCAAAGAAGTTTTAAAAGAACTTAAGAGGGACGAGGCACTATCTAAAATACCTGTTATTGTTTACACCACCAGCTCGGACGAGAGAGACAAGACTGACGCCCTGCGGTTTGGTGCAGCCCAATACATAGTGAAACCTTCGAGTTACAAAGGGATTGAAAGTGTTGCGAGGTCTATTTTGAAAAGGGTGCAAATGAGTATTTAACCCGTTCCGGTTAGTTCCCGATATGATTATTCCTGACGAGGATAGGGTATCCGTTTTACCTGCCAATCTTCCTAACCAGGTAATTCAGTGAATCATTTTGTAAAATGCGCTGGTCCATACGTTTAAGGGTAGTATCGGATATTACCCAGTTCATAGAAAAAGAATTTTTATCCGGACTTTCGGGCGCATCATACAGGTTAACGGTTGTCCAGCAGTCTTTGCATTCTGGGTCAAGAAAGGTGCTGAGCAGCGCTTTCAGCCGGTAATTATTAGTATTGGTTTGCTGGCTAAAGGTTCCGCCCAGCGTAAGCAGCGGGGTTGCCAGGTCGTTTACCATAGGGTGCATACGGCTGGGTAGGGTAGGG
>DASPJH010000189.1:0-2825 GCA_035628715.1 Bacteroidia bacterium | reverse complement strand
GACATGATTGAGGGTGGCCTGGAAGTGATTAGCTGCGGCGCTAACGTGCCATTTGCCGACCAGGAAATATTTATGGGCCCGATTGCCGATTATGCAGACAACAGTTGTGCAGTGATTCCGGATTTTATTGCTAACTGCGGTATGGCCCGCGTATTTGCTTATTTAATGAGCGAAAACGCCCAGTTGAACGACGAAGCAATTTTCCACGATGCATCCAAAACCATTTACGATGCACTGGTAAAAGTGCACCAGTTTAATCCAAAACCCACCGGCCTGAGCAAAAAAGGCCTTGAAATATCGCTTATTAACCTTGTTGGATGAGTTTTGATATTACAGAATTATTAAACCATAAGCTGCTTGGCAACACGGTACAGGCATACCTTATCTGTGTTGCCATCCTGCTTTTGGGATATATTTTCCGTAATATATTTACCAGGTATTCAAATAAGCTTTTCTTCCGGCTGTTTAAAAAATTCTCAAAAAATAAATTTGCCGATGAGTTTGTAGTAATTTTAAGAGGCCCGGTTAAATTATTTTTTGAACTGATTATCCTGTTTATTGCTGTTTCGCCACTTGTACTGCCACCAGGCTGGAATATCAACCTATATAAAAACAACGACGTAAATTTTATTTTAAGCGCTATTTATGAAGGCGCCATAATAATTTCCATTACGTGGATATTATTACGTATGGCCGATTTTATGTCGCTTGTTTTGATGGAGCGTGCACAGCAAACCGCAGACATGAGTGACGACCAACTGGTAACCTTCTTCAAGGAACTAGCCAAATTTATAATTATTGTTTTAGGATTTTTTGTACTGCTGGGCGTTGTTTTCAAGGTAAATATAATGGCGCTTATTACCGGTTTGGGTATAGGCGGTTTGGCAATAGCGCTGGCGGCCCAGGAAACCCTTTCCAACCTGTTAGGCTCGTTTATTATATTTTTGGATAAACCCTTTAAAGCCGGAGATTTTGTAAATGTATCAGATATTACCGGTACGGTTGAAAAAGTAGGTTTCCGTAGCACCCGTATCCGCACGCCGGATAAAAGCCTGCTTACGGTTCCCAACAAAAAAATGATTGACAGCCCGCTTAATAACATTTCATTAAGCTCTTTCCGAAGGGTTAAATTTACTATCGGGCTTACTTATGATACTACGGCCGCTCAACTTAAAACTATTACCTCACAAATCAGGGCTTTTTTAGAAGAACATATGCTGATAGATGAAGATATCACCGTATTATTCACTGATTTTGGCGACAGCGATCTTAAAATTTCGGTGATATTTTTTGTGCGTACCTCATCCTGGGATGTTATGGTGAAAACAAAAGAAGAGGTAAACTACAAAGTGATGGAAATTGTGGAAGCCAACGGCTCGTCTTTTGCATTCCCTACGCAGACGGTGTATAACGTTGGAGAGAAAAGCTAAAGTAATTTTTTCCTTCTCCCTTTTTATTTGTACGCCATACAATAGTACTGCTAAGACGTTAAAAAATCCTGATCCCTGCCGCCAGGGTCAACTGCTGGTAGGTTACATTTTTGGGCTGCGCAAATACATCAGTCACGCCCCAGTCATAGTAGGCGTTAAGAGTAAGTATCAGCACGTCCATACCTATTCCCACCCTCAGGGCGTGTGTAGTACGCTTAAAGTCTTCCCTGGATATGGTAGCATTTCTTATGTCGGAGCCCATGTAAATAGAGGGCACATAACCACCGGCTACCCTGAAGTTTAAATGCTCCAGGTTTACCAGCTTAAAACCGGCCATAAGAGGAAACTGCACGTAGTATGAACTTATATCACTAAAGGTTCCGGCTACATACGAGGTGTCATCTGTGTGAACATCCGTATTTACGGCGTATTTTGTAAAAGCGGCGCCCGCCTGAATGTAGAAGTCGGTACCTAAACGGAAATGAGCCGCCAGCGTGTAGCCGAGCCTGAAGTTGTTACCGTAACCGGTATACTGGGTGGCATTCAAACCTACTTCAGGATTAAACACCATGTGGTCATCACCCTTGTTGTCTTCGGCCTCCTCCTGTGCTTTTGCTGCAACGGTTGTTGCAACGATAAAGAAAAGTAAAAATAATCGTTTCATAATTTGTGACTGATTAAATGATTACACATGTTCGCCGAGCGTTACACTCAGCGTATGAATCATTATCACCCACCAATAAATACACCAAAGCGAAAAAGTATCGGCAAACCTCGTTCGCTGCCGACAATGCAGCCCTACTGCTGTTGCAACCGGATAAATGTGAGCACGTTGGTGAGGAAATTTCTCCTTTTTTTGTCCAGTTAAATTGGGAATTTCTTACCCCGTTTTTTCCGTTACAGACTCCGTCCCCCTCCCTTTCTCATTGAGCATTAAACGGCAACTATGCCAGCATGCTGTCAGTTCACCTTTTCTCAATAGCCACCGTGCCAACGCTTAAAATAGTGGCGATGGTTTGGGTGGTGGCGGCCTGTACTGTAATATTCATTTGCTGCTGGGCGGTAACCATGTTTTGCATGGTTTGGTTAATACTTTGCACAAACGCCTGGGCCAGTTGAAATTCCGGATTGTCGCCTTCCGGAGCATTAATTGCCATAGTGCTGGCAGAGTCAGGCTGCTGAGTAAGCTCAACGGCTTGCTTTTGCAGTTTAGCCTTTATTTCCTCGGTATGCGTGGCGCTTACCAGGTTATTCAGGCCGCTCATGGCTTTTAATGTTTGCTCAATCAATCCGCCGCAAAACTGGAGCATCACGGTATTTTGCTGTGCAATAGTTTCCGAAAGGGTGGCAGTGCAGGCGCGGGCATCTACAATAAGATCGGCCAATGGGTTGGTG
>DASPJH010000188.1:0-3705 GCA_035628715.1 Bacteroidia bacterium | reverse complement strand
GGCTACGCGGTGCTGATGACGGACAGCTCGGCCAATAAAGGAGAGGAGGCCCGCTTTTGGAAGGACGAATTTTTATCGCTGGTGCCACGGCAGGATAATTATTTTAATACGGCGAATTATTTAAAAATGTGCAAGGAGTTTGTGGTTACGGAACTGCCCAAACAGCACCCGGTAGACAAAACCCACCAGATTGATATATTGAACCGTTCGGTGGATTATTTTAAGAATAACGAAACGTTCCAGGATTTCAGCTTTACGGAGGAAATTTTTGAAAAACCGGAAATAATTAATTCGTTTAACCAATATAAACAGGAATACCAGAAGGAAAATAATTTTGAGCTGGGGGAAACCTTTGAAATATCCAACCAGGCGGTGAAGAAGCAATCAAAAGTATTTAAAAGCGTGCTGAAACTGGATAAAAACTTCCATGTATACATCCACGGCGACCGCAACCTTATTGAGCGCGGCTTTGATGAAACCACCGGCAAAAAATTTTATAAAATTTATTTTGACGAGGAGGCTTAATCCTGTCATTCCCGGCTAGTTCGGGAATCCGTTGCGTCATAGATTCCCGACCCAGCCGGGAATGACGGGCCCAGGTAGCAACCAGCATTACAAATGGGTTACTTTCAATTTCTTTCCACTGCTGATTTTTTCCGCCAGTAACGTGCGATGGCAGGCTTCCGGAGTTTTCTCCACGCAAAACAGTACTACGTTTTTAGCATCGCTGCCCAGCTTTTCTATAAACTCCCCGGCATCAAAATTATGCAGGCATTGCTTTTTATATTCCTTTACAAATTCAGGGCTTAATTCCGCACGGTCGCGGCGGCGAATATGGTGCTCATGGTCGGCTTCGTCCTGCATCTTAATCATTTCCTGTGATGGGGCAAGCTCGGGAAAATGCAGGTATTTAATGCCCTGCTGCTCCAGCCTGTCCTGCAACCGCTGGCTGTTGGCAAACGCATACTGGCTGCCCCGCACCGCCCTGCGGTGCCGCACATCGCAAAAGGTATCTATACGGTTATCCGTGAGCTTTTTAAAAAACTCATCCGCCGTGCTGCCATATACGCCGATAGTGAAGAGGTGCATGCTTAGAAAACGATATTGGAAGAGAAAAGTTATTGCATAAACGGCAATAAAAAGGATTTAAATGAAACAGGCGCTATTTCTCCTCTTCTCTACTTCTTTATAATTTTTACAGTGTATACAGTATTATTGCTCGTAATCGTAAGAGTGTAAATGCCAGCATTGATTTTAGATAAATCTAATTCTAACTCATTTCCGGTTAGATTGTCTTTTTCTAATACAATTTTTCCCAGGATGTCATAAACCTTCAACAAAGAGCCGTCCAGAGGCGCAAGGCTTTTTAAATTATAAATACCATCTGACGGATTTGGGAACACACGCATTCTATCACCTGTATAAACCTCGTTAGTGTTTACATTTGTAATTAAATAACAAGCGGAGGTATCTGTACACGAGTTTTCCTTTACTATAACGGCATAATTTCCATTTATTGATGGAATAAATTGCTGGTTAGTATCACCACTAAGAATAGAATTAGTGTTGCAATCCATCCACTGGTATTGTGCATTTGTGGCATTAGCGGTTAAAATATTATTATTAACTGCAACACCTGTATTAACTAACCCTACTGTAAGGTTTACCGTAATAATGCTATCGCAGCCCGATGTAGTCTGAATAGTATCAATGTATACGCCCGAAGACGTCCATGTAAATCTCCCGCTCGGGCTGGTATAATTAGTACACGAAATGGGATTTATAGAATCAGAGCTGCTTTTATTAACTGTTAAATGAATAGTAAATATACTGTCACAACCTGTACTGAAAATAGTATCCTGGTATATTCCGCTTGCTGTCCACATATACTTTCCGCTTGGACTATGATAGTTATTACAGGCTGTATCAGATTTGGTAATTGTTTGATAGGTACTAATAGTCAAGTTAATTGTGAATATACTATCACAATTGCTGGCAGAAAATACAGTGTCGTAATATTTACCGCTGGCCATCCATATATACTTTCCGCTTGGACTGGTGTAACTTTTACATGCACCGACATTAATTGTGCTTTGCACAAATGTTTTAATGGTCAAATTAACTGTGAGTATACTGTCACAGCCATAAATCGTAGATATGGTATCATAAAATTTACCGTTAACCGTCCAGGTGTATTTACCGCTGGGACTAATATAGGCTCTACAGGAACTAACGGCTATTGTATTTTTTGAAGTAGTTTTAATAACTAAATTAATTGTTATTACACTATCACAACCTTGTATGGTTGAAACAGTATCTGAATAAATACCAGACTTGTTTATATACTTGCCTGATGGTGTTATATATCCACCACACGTTACCGGTGATATAGTAGAGTACTTTGTGCTACAAGGGCCCACTTCAAATATAAAACCAGCTAAACCATGCGGGTTTTTGTTCAAATTTCCACCAACCCACCTGGTTCCATCACTAAACACGCGGACACAGTTGCCCGTATTATCACCGGCAAAGTCTCCTCCTCTGATAATTCGATTCATTCGTTTACCCGAAGTGTCTAATACAAGAATTAATACCCTCTTTTCATAATTATATGTTTCATAGCCCGTAACAATAATTTCATTTCTGAGCGAATCGTAGGCAATATCTAAAGGATAATCGTCAAGGTTAGCTGCGCCGTTATAGATGTATTCCCAGCTAATGGCGCCATTTTGTATATTATACTTCCTAATAATAATGTTCGAAGGTATATATGTTTTAAAATTGCCTATTGAATAAATAAAATTCTTGGAAGGATCGGTCACACACTTATAAATGTTCCCGCTCGAGGATATATTTTTAAACCACACAACTTTTTTTTGTTCATGGTTATATACGCTGATAGTCTCATAGCCTACATCACTATTGCCACAGAGCACTACATGATGGGTATCCAGTTCAAGTGCATAGTTAATCGCCCCGTAACCGGAAACGCTAGTTAAAGCATGAGTGTTTTTATTAAGTTTGAACATCCCAGAAGCGGAACTGCCTTTTCCAAACAGTAACAGTATGCTATCATTTTTATTAATACAGTATTTTGTTTGAGTTGAGACCGGGTAATATTTAACCTTCGTGTCATATTCCGCAGAAACGGAAGATGACGTAATTTTTCGGTAGCGAAGCGTATTACCTTTTGAGTAAAAAAGCATAGAGCTGTTACTGTCTTCGTAAAACTCTACCGGATAACTTAAATAATTCTTAACGGAAAAGGTATGTTCATTTAACAACAGCCCCTGATCATCCAGGCGAAATAAATGAATGGAGTCTGTATAAATCCCACTAGGTTCTTCATGAGAAGAATAGGCGGGAATAAATATGTCATTATTTAATGGAGATATATAAATTAATTTTGAAAACAAGTAATAGTCTTTAGTAAGAGTTTTTCTCCATAAAACAGTTCTCATAGAATCATACATTACAACTTCTAGCTTGCGTCCAATTTGTTTAAGCACAACGGTGTTATTGTCTGAATGCCTTTCAATTTCTATTGTTGAAGACTTAAACTGGTACCTTCCCAAAAATAATTTTTTTAACAGAATATCGCCTGTAGCTCCATCCAGTTTAACCAATGCAGCCGTAGACCTGCCTATGGGATGATGATCTGTCTGTAATAGACCAACAAAATATGGCTTATTATTAATCATACAT
>DASPJH010000187.1:0-2792 GCA_035628715.1 Bacteroidia bacterium | reverse complement strand
TAGATTACGTTGAAAAACCAGGTTTAAACCTGGTTTTTCAACGTAATCTACACAGGGCTGGATTTTAATCCATCTTAAATTAGGCCGAAAAACAATTAACCCAACGGCATTACTTCCATTGCTTTTTTAAGCTCCGCTTCGTTGGTCAAGTCCAGCCGTAGGGGAGTTATGGAAACATAATTGTTCTCTACGGCCCAGCGGTCGGTGCCCTCGTCGGCAGGTTCCAGGGGGGTTACAGTAAACCAGTAATGTTTACGGCCCATCGGGTCCATACCCGGCACAATGGTACCATCGTACAACCTCACCGATTGGCGCGTCCACTTCATACCTTCAGGCTTCTGCGGAAAATTTACATTAAACAGCCCCAAATCAGTGGTATTAAGCAACAGGGCCAGCGTCTTTTCAACGTAGGGTTCCAGGGCATCAAAATCCGGTTCGTCCTTCCCTACCGGTGTACTTAGGGCGATTCCCCGTACACCCAGCAGCACCGCCTGTTTAGCGGCCGCCAGCGTACCTGAGTGCCACATGGAGTTACCCAAATTAGGGCCCATGTTAATACCTGATAACACAATATCCGTTTTTGACCATAAATGTGTACCCAAAGCCACACAATCTGCCGGGGTGCCGTTTACCCTGTAGGCTTCTATACCTTCAAAATTAACCGGTGATTTCCTGTAAGATAACGGCCGTGAGTGCGTAACCGCGTGGCCCATGGAAGACTGCTCCACATCGGGCGCCACCACCCGCACTTCCCCAAATTTAGCAGCTATCCGGGCCAGTGCTGCAATGCCGGGGCTATATATACCATCGTCGTTGGTTATCAGTATCCTCATGCTAAAAATTTCTCTACTTTCATGCCATACCCCTTTTGTTGTTGTTAAGCATATAATATGAAAACAGTTACGTTGCTTCACAATCCCAAAGCAGGAGGTAAAGAGCACACGAAGGGCGAATTGGTTGAGTTAATTGAAAAAGCCGGGTACAAATGCCTGTATTTTGATGTGAAAAAGAATGGCTGGGATAAAATTGCACCGGAAACCGAGTTTTTAGCGATTGCAGGAGGCGATGGAACCATACGAAAAGTAATAATTAAACTGTTTGAAAATAAAACCATGTACCCGGTGGCGCTTATTCCGCTGGGAACGGCCAATAATATCAGTAAATCTTTAAACATCACCGGCAGCCCGGAAGAGTTAATTAATTCCTGGAAAAAAGGAAAAACAATTAATTTCGATATCGGGCGGATTACCGGCCCTGACAAACCGGGGCTGCTCCTTGAAGGTTTCGGTGTAGGGGTTTTTCCTGAATTAATTCATGTAATGGAAAAAGCAAAAACACCTGGGTACCAAACGCCGGAAGAAGAAATGGAAACGGCAATAAAAACATTTTCAGAAATCTGTAAATCTATTGTGCCTGTGTCCTGCACAATTGAAATTGACGGAAAAGATTACTCAGGCGATTATATACTGGCCGAAATAATGAATATACGCAGTATTGGGACAAACTTTGATTTAAACCCGGCTGGTAGTCCGTCTGACGGGATTATGGAAGTAATTTTAATACCTGAATTCCAAAGAAATGAATTGGCTGCATTTATACAGCATAAATCAATTTTTAATTTTACAACAGTTAAAGCCAAACATGTAAGAATTACCTGGAAAAATGCCTTTGCACATATTGATGATCAACTGACAGAAGTAAAAGCACAGGCAACAACAGAAATAACAATAGACAGTGGTTTACAGAAATTTATAGTACCCTGATAGTTTTCAATCCTATTGTACTATTTATTTCCCGCTCAGCAGGGAATAAAAAAACAGGCTGGTGGTTCGCAACTCACCGTAATTGTTGGGTTTCTTTATACAATAATTCGCACCTAAATCTTTTAATGCATCCTGGCTGTAATGTAAAAAGGTAGATGAAAACAGCACCACAGGTATACCGGTATATCTTTTATCCTTTTTAATTTCGGCCAGGCAGTTTATCCCGTTCATTTTAGGCAGGTTCATATCTAAAATTATCAGGTGGGGCTGAATAGTTGATTTATCAAGAATTGTTAATGCTTCCAGCCCGTTATGAGCGGTAAGGAATTCCATAGCCGGATCAATTTCAGAAAAGGCTTCAGTCAGTAGGTTTATATCTTCAGGGTCATCCTCTACAATAAGAACAGTTTTAGACATAAGTTTAATTAGTTACAGGTTAATTAAACAGTAAACAGGGGCAAATGTAGAAAAGTTTTAAAAATTGAGCATTTTACTTATCAACATAATTGAAAGTCAATTATTACCGGAACTAAATAAAAGCAGGAGCCACAATGCAATATAAAATGTGCGGTTGTGGATACTGTAAAACGGTAAAACTTAAAAGATAAGAGTTTTTTACTTGATTACGAGACGAATAGAATAGCGTTTATACGGCCGGGAAAATAATTACCACAGCCATTTACTGCGTAAACGCATATTGTATCAAATTGGCGCCCATTTGCAGGGCTTTACTGCGTTTTTCTTCACTATCGTTGTGTACACCTGGGTCTTCCCAGCCGTTACCCAAATCGCATTCATACGAATAAAAACATACCAGGCGGCCTTCAAAAATCAACCCGAAGCCTTGCGGTGATTTATTGTCGTGCTCGTGTATTTTGGGCAGCCCGTTGGGGAAATCGTATTTCTGGTGGTACACAGCATGGCTGAAGGGCAACTCCACAAAATCCAGCTCGGGGAACACCTTTTTCATTTGCGGGCGCACATAAGGGTTCAGGCCGTAGTTGTCATCAATATGAAGAAATCCCCCGC
>DASPJH010000186.1:0-2724 GCA_035628715.1 Bacteroidia bacterium | reverse complement strand
CCCGGTTATAGAAGCCCATGAAGCCTGTGCGAATCATTGAAGCTAAAACTAAATTTTTAGCCAGTTTGGTATAATGAAACGCGTCGAATTTCCATTTATGGTATTCAATCCACTTAAACTTCTCCTGCTGGGTGGCATTTTTGTAATCAATACCCGTGAACGCAGAGATAGGTGGCGTTAGCTGGGCGGAGAAATTAAATTGAGAACCACTTTGAGGGAATATAAAGTCATCGGTAGAGTTACGTGAGAATAATGCCCTGAAGTTTACGTTGTTGGCCCACCCATTGGTGAATTCAAAAATACCTGAGTTAAAGTTTTTAAGGTCGTAATACTGGTAGTTAAGCGAGTAGTTAACGCTGAACCAGTCATCAGGCCAGCGCAGGCGTTTACCCAAACCAAGGCTTACACCGGTAATTTTTAACTTGGATGGGTTATCATTGGTTCCATAATTCTGTATAGAATGGTAGGCGCTGAAAGAAAGGGAATTAGGCCGTCTTCCTCCAAACCAGGGCTCTGTAAATGAAAAGTTGTAAGACTGGAAATACCTCCCGTTTGACTGTGCCCTAATGCTAAGTCGTTGCCCATCACCAGACGGGTAAGGGTCCCATCCACCTTTTTTAAACATTTTGCGGGTGGCAAAATTGGAGAGGCTCAATCCCAGCGTACCCACCAGGAAACCCTGGCCAAAGCCACCCGAAAGCTCAATCTGGTCGCTGGAACGTTCTTCAACCTTATATTCTATATCTACCGTGCCTGATGCAGGATTGGGCTTCGGCTGTACGTCCATCTTTTCAGGATCGAAGTATCCCAGGGCTACCAGTTCGCGTATAGAACGCTGTATGGCTGTACGACTGAATTTCTGGCCTGGTCGTGTACGCAGCTCCCTCAATATTACGTGGTCGCTTGTTTTTGAATTACCGGTAACGGTAACGCTGCTGATGGTTGCCTGCGGGCCTTCCTGTATGCGTATTTCCAGATCAATGGAATCGTTTTCTACATTAATTTCTACCGGTATTACCTGGAAAAACAGATAGCCGTCGTCCATATATAATGCAGAAATATCATACCCGGCCGGATTCATATACAATTTGCTTTCAAGGGCAGCTACATTATATACATCACCACGTTTTATATCGAGCAGTTTGCCCAGTGTATCGCTGGTAAATTTGGTGTTTCCCGCCCAGGTAATGTGCCTGAAATAATATTTACTGCCCTCATTGATGGTTATCTGTACGTTTACACTTTTATCATCGTGCCGGTAAAAAGTATCCGAAACCATTATAGCATCCCGGTATCCAAGCGTGTTATAAAAACCAATAATGGTTCTTTTTTCCTCGTCGTAAACATCCTCAATAAACTTCGAGCGTTTAAATAACCTCCACCATGCCTTGCGCTTGGTATCGCTCATTAGCCTTCTAAGCTTTGCTGAAGACACGTTGTTGTTGCCTACAAAAATCACATCGTTGATTTTTACCCGCTGGCCCCTGGTTACAGCTATCTGCAGGTTTACAAAGTTTCTTCGTTTGTCACTGGGTACTTCGGTAATTTCCACTTTAGCGTTAAAATACCCCTTTTCCCTAAAGTGTTTCAACACTTCGTTGCGGGTACGCTGTACAACATTTTCAGTTACTATCTGGCCGGTTTGCAGGCTCAACTCTTCCCGCAGGTTTTTTGCATGGCGTTTTTTAAGTTTCCGTATTTGTATTTCATCCAGCCGGGGTCGTTCTTCAAGGTAAAAATCAATAAATACCTTATCCTCCTCAATCTTTTTTAACCTTACCTGCACATTTACAAAAAACTTTTGTTTCCACAGGTTATCAATCGCTTTAGTTATTTCGTCACCAGGTATAGTTATTCTCTTACCCTCATACAACCCGGTAAGCGCAGCAAGTATCCTTTCGTCAAGAAATTTTACCCCGTAAATACCTATTCCTCCTATAACGTATTTTTTGGGACTCTGATAGTTTAAATCAAGGTACTCGTTAGTAAGCGAATCTTTTTGGGTAGTATCTCCCTGGCCAAATAACATGGCCGGAAACATCAGTATCAGTAGTATTTTTATGTATTTCATCCTGCTTTCAGCTGCTCACTGGTTTTTCCAAATCTTCTTTCTCGCGCCTGGTAATCAATTATTGCCTTATACAAATCATCTTTCCTGAAATCAGGCCATAACACGGGAGTAAAGTATAGTTCTGAATAGGCAATTTCCCAAAGCAAAAAGTTGCTTATGCGTTGCTCACCGCTGGTACGGATTAACAATTCGGGATGAGGTATACCTTTGGTAGACAAGTAATTGTCAATAAGAGAATCGTTTATATTTTCAAGGTCAAGTTTTCCGCTTTGCACATCAGCTGCAATATTTTTGACGCTGTTAGTCAAATCCCACTTTGCACTATAGCTAAGAGCCAGCACCAGTTGCATGTGATCGTTGTCTTTGGTTTGATCAATTGCTTTTATAAGCTTATCGTGACACTTCCGGGGCAATGAATCCAGATTACCTATAGCCCTTAACCGTATCCTGTTTTTCTGGAGCGTGGGGATTTCTTTTTCAATAGTGTCCACCAGCAAATCCATCAGGGCGTTTACCTCAATAGCAGGCCGGTTCCAGTTTTCAGTAGAAAATGCATACAGGGTAAGGTGTTTAATGCCCAATTCGGCACATGCTTCTGTGGTTTCCCGCACAGCAGTTACGCCATTTCTATGGCCGAAAATCCTGAACTTTCC
>DASPJH010000185.1:0-3383 GCA_035628715.1 Bacteroidia bacterium | reverse complement strand
GATATTGATATGATTGTAGCCGGTACCATGAACGATATAAACATGGTGGAAGGCGAGATGAACGAGATATCAGAAAAGGATATGGTAGAGGCATTAAAATTTGCTCATGATCATATTAAACAGCAGTGCCAGGCGCAGCTTGAACTGTGTGAAATGGTGGGGGGACGCAAGCCCCGCATGGAGTATGCACACGAGGTGAACGATGAGGAAGTAAAGAAAAAAGTGTATGCCGATTTATACGATAAGGTATATGCCATTGCAAAAAGCCAGGCGCCTAAGAAGGACAGGAGCAAAGCATTTTCAGAAACACTGAAGGAGTATATAGCCCTTATGCCCGAAGACACTGCCGATGTAGTAAAAAGCCTTACCAAAAAATATTACAGCCATGTAATGTACGACGCTATGCGCCGTATGGTGCTGGACGAAAAAGTGCGTTTGGATGGACGTGCCCTTACACAGGTGCGCCCAATATGGTGCCAGGTTGATTACCTGCCGTCGGCACACGGATCGGCTGTATTTACAAGGGGCGAAACCCAGTCGCTTACCAGCGTAACGCTGGGCAGCAAGCTGGACGAGCAGATGCTGGACAGCCCGATGAACAGCGGTTACAACCGTTTTATGCTGCATTATAACTTCCCCGGGTTTTCTACCGGCGAGGTGAAACCTAACCGCGGTCCCGCACGTCGCGAAGTTGGCCACGGTAATCTGGCTATGCGCGGGTTGAAGAAAATACTGCCCGGCGACGATGTTAACCCATACGTTTTGCGTGTGGTATCGGATATCTTGGAATCCAACGGTTCATCGTCTATGGCCACTGTGTGCGCCGGATGTATGGCGCTGATGGATGCCGGTATTAAAGTTAAGGGCATGGTATCTGGTATTGCAATGGGCCTGATTACCGATGAAACCGGTAATTATGCTATTCTTACCGATATTTTGGGAGACGAGGATCACCTGGGGGATATGGACTTTAAGGTGATTGGTACCGAAAAGGGTATTACCGCCTGCCAGATGGATATAAAAATAAACGGCCTGCGCTGGAATGTGGTGGAAGAAGCCCTGAACCAGGCTAAAGAAGGCCGCCTGCACATTTTGAACGAAATGCGCAAAACTATTGCCGAACCCGCAGCTGATTACAAACCACACGCTCCCCGTATTGAACGCGTTGAGATTGATGGTGAGTTTATCGGTGCCGTTATCGGGCCTGGTGGTAAGGTGATACAGGGTATCCAGAAAGAAACAGGAACTTCTATATCTATTACCGAAGAAGGCAGTAAGGGTATTGTGGAGATTGCAGCTACCAACAAAGAAGGGATGGAAGCGGCGCTTACCATCATCCGTGGCATTATAGCCGTTCCTGAAGTTGGTGAAGTATACGAAGGCAAGGTGAAAACTATTACCGAGTTTGGTGCTTTTGTTGAGTTTCTACCCGGTAAAGACGGTTTGCTTCACATCAGCGAGATTAGCTGGAAAAAACTGCCCAGCATGGAAGGTGTAATGGAAGTGGGCGAGGATGTGAAAGTGAAGCTGATTGAGGTGGATAAACGCAGCGGTAAATACCGCCTGAGCCGCAAGGTATTATTGCCAAGGCCGGAAGGTATGCCTGAGCCTGCTGAAGGTGAACAATACGAACGTCGTGAAAACCGAGGCGGTGGAGACCGTGGAGACCGCAGGGATTATGGACGCGGCGACAACCGTGGCCGTGATAACCGCGGGGGAGGCGGCCGCGACAACCGTGACCGTGGAGGCCGTGATAACCGTGACCGTGACCGCGGACCCCGCAATGATAATCGTGGAGGTGGCGACAACCGTAACCGTGGAAACAGCGGCAACGACGATAACGCAACAAAAGACGCTTACAATTTCGACGACGAAAAAATATAAGCCGTTTTTAACCAATATTAAAAAGCCCTTGCTGTTTGGTAAGGGCTTTTTTGTTGGTATCTTTTTGACTGATTTAATTAAAAGTTATTGTTTTTCAGATACCTGGTTCGGATAAAGTCTGTTTATGCTATCATGCTGCTATTCAAACAGGAAGCTACAAACAGTAAACAGGGTAGCTTTCTGCCAATAATTAGAGTAAATAATAAATAAAATTTAGTTCAGCTCAAAAGTTTTGCTGCCAATCAGAAAGCCTTCGGCATACAGCTCCACTTTATAAGTTCCTTTTTCCCATTCCTGATTGCTGCCCCGGGCGTAGCTGAACGTAATGGTAGGTTGTTCGTTCTTGAATTTGATTCGCTGGCGCTGGGTGTATAGAGATTCTTCACCCATAAAGCTGAAGCTGCCGCCACCGGATGCCGAAGTGGAAATAGTAGCCCCTTCAGGTGATACAATTTTCAGGAAAATATCTTTATCACCTTGTTCAGCAGTAGGGTTGTCAGCAATTTTAAGCTCCACCCGTATTTGGTCAACCCGCGAGGCGCGCGTAGTTTCACGGTCACGACCACTAGAGCGTTTTTGTATACCGGTTACATTTATAAACTCGGTTTTAAGCCTGGATGCAACTGCTAACTGGCTTTCTTTCTTAATATTTTCAATGGTGAGGTTTTCAATTTTCGACTGAGCCTTGTTAAGGTCGCTTTTAGTTTCCTGTAAATCCGCCACTAAAACTTCATTGGCCTTAGCCAGCGAATCTACCTGGCGGCCATATTTTTGGCTGTACCAGCGCATCACATCCAGTTCATCCTGTACTTTCAGCAGCTGTGCGGCAGAAATTCTGTTGTCCTTTAACAGTGCACGGATTTTTTCAGCCTGAGCCTGTAGTTCGGTGCTCTGGGCCTGAATTACGGAGTCCAGTTCTTCATTTTTACCCCTGTATACGGAAAGCTGGTCTTCGGTTTCTTTCAGCAGTTTATCCAGTTCCTTGCGGGCATTGTCAGTAGTAACCAATTCTTCTTTAACACTAACAATCTCTTTTTCTTTTGAAAGGTACAGGTATGCAAATACTCCATTGCCTATCAGCAACAAAACAATCAGTGTAATATAAATCGCCCTCGACTTAGAATTTTCCATTCGTAGTTTTTTGGTTTTGTGCAAAAATAGATAATTAAATTTGCCACGCCTTTATTTTAAATATTAACGCATTGGAAGTTACAAATGTTTTCCTTGATGGGGCTTTAGTCATTCAGCCCAAAGTGTTTTATGATGACCGCGGATATTTTTATGAAACCTATAATTCTGATGCCTACGCAAAAATTGGAATAAATGCAGCGTTTATGCAGGATAATCAGTCACTTTCACAAAAAGGGGCATTACGTGGGCTGCATTTCCAGGCCCCGCCTTACGACCAGGGAAAGCTGGTGAGGGTAATAAAAGGGGCAGTATACGACGTTATAGTAGATATACGCAAAAACTCGCCCACTTACGGCCGACATTTTGGT
>DASPJH010000184.1:0-3983 GCA_035628715.1 Bacteroidia bacterium | reverse complement strand
TGAAAGCACCGTGCGCAAAACCATTGCTGAGCACAGCCTGCATCCTTGTATTGAATACGATGCAGAAATTGACCTGACGGATATTTCGGGGAAATTCACCCGCATTTTAAAGCAGTTTGGGCCTTTTGGCCCCGGAAATATGAACCCGGTGTTTATGACCCGTGATTTACGGGTAAAAGACGGACAGGCCAAGGTAGTAGGCAACAATCACCTGAAATTTACTGTAACCGACGCAGACGAAATACTGAGCTTTGACTGCATAGCCTTTGATTACGGCACTTACTGCAAACAGATACTGGCAGCCCCTTTTGATTTGTGCTACACACTGGAGGAAAATACATTTAACGGCAAAACCACCTTGCAGTTTAATGTTAAGGATATTTGCAGTTCTGAATTAAACTGTCGGTGATGAAATTAAAAGGTACAGTATCCCTTGAAGGTATTGAGTTTTTTGCATGGCATGGTTTATATGATTTTGAGCGCGAAACAGGCAATACCTTTATTGTTGATTTATTTATAACCACCTCCTATTTACCGGATGAGCTATACAGTCTTGAGACTACAGTAGATTATGAAAAGGTGTTTGCGGTATTAAATGAAGTAATGCAGCAACCCGAGTCATTGTTAGAAACTGTAGCGCACAAAGCCTGTATTGTGATTACTTCACAGTTTAATAATATAGAAATCCTGAAAATAAAAATCAGGAAGAAAAATCCGCCTATTAAAAATGCTAACATCGCTCACTCAGCATTTGAGCTGGTTTGGGAAACAGGCTCCATAAAATAAAAAACTGATTTAAGGTGTACTGAGCTGTCAATTATTTTAAACCCGTCAAATTGTTGCCGGGCTGCCACGAGTATGTTACCATTCCTGTTTATTGTATCGAGGGTGCTGTTCCAATTTTCGGCTTTTACATAATGGTAGTTGTCCAGCCGGTAAAAATCATCAAAGCTCAGGCGCACATATTCCTTTTCCATTTTCCGGAATTCTTCAGGATGAACCTTAAAATAGGCCAGGAGATACAGGTGGCTTTCCCCGGTGGTATTTTCAATATAAAACCGGTGGTATTTCTCTTTATAGGGTTCAAGGTCGGTATACAATTCCACCAGGTAATGCTGCTGGTTTACATCACGCAACTTGACTGAAGAAGCATAACCTGAGAATGTATATAAAAAGGAAGATGCCAGTAGAATCAGTCCGCCTGCATAAGCAGTAACCATCCACTTATTATCTTTTATAAACCCGGTTATAAAGTCAAAGCCAAAAGCCGTTCCGCAGACCACAAAAATAAAAAAACCGGAGGCCCTGATAGCATTAGGATTGGAATAGGTAAGCGCCGACGGTATAATCATTGCAATACCGGCAAGAAACAGTAAGTATAAAAGGAATTTAAAGCCATCTTTTTTATAATTAATGAGAAGTAAAATAACACCCGTATAAAAAAATACCAGTTCAGCCGGGTACATACGGTACAAACTGATATTGTTGTGAACTTGGGGTGAGAAAAACAGGTAGCCAGGCATAAAATTCGACAGTAAATTCATTAATATCTTTCCGTAGCTTGAAAACTGGCTCAGCGGCAGGGTCTCTGTACTAGCCCTGGCAAAAAAAGCATCACTGAATTTAACGGCAGAATATAGTTGAGGTAAAGCACCTACGAGGCAAAAGGCCGCAACAATAAGCACCGGCTTTATTTTTTTTGTCCTTGTTAAAATATCTATGCCCAGGATAAACGCAATTATAGGTGCGCTCAGCTTGGTAGCCTGGTAAATATTGGCTGAAAAGCCTATCAGAAACCCTAAAATAATAAGGTATTTAAGTTTTGCATAATTATGTGTTCTCGCCTTTTGCCAGAGATATAAAATCAATACAAGAAAAAGATAGGGTAGTATTACTCCTTCCAGGGCAATGCGTGAAAACAATATATGCCAGGGAGAAAATACCAGTACGGCCATCCCGGCAAATGCAATGGTTTTGTTATAACTGTTTTTTAAAAAGAAAAAAGTAAATATTATGGAAAGCAGCCCCGGCACAGCATTTACCATTCTGCCAATGGGTATTGAATATCCTGTGAATTTAAATACAAAAGCTATCAGCCAGGCCATGCTGGCAGGGCGGTTGTCCCCATCGCCCAGTGCCCGTAAAATAAACGGATTGGGCGTTTCCCACCGGTCCTTGCCTGTTTCAGCAATGCTCCATGCATCATAAATATTGCTCAGTTCGTCCTGGTTAATGGCCAGCGGGTACTGCAGGGGGGCATAAAACCTTACAAAGGCAGCTACTAAAAATAAACAGGCAAACAGTATTTTTTCAGTTCGTAATAATTGGTGCACTACTATGGTTTAAATTTAGAAAGAATCATTTCCCCTACTTTTTTATCAATGGGAAAAGTCAGCATATCTACGGTAAAATCCTTCAGATCTGCCCAATGGAAACGGATTTTGTGCTCATTGGCAACATTCAGCCAGTTAAAATTAATAGGCGAATTTTTATGTTTACGCTCAATAAAATAATAAATACTGAAAACCTGGTCGGTTTCCTTAAAAATGCTGCGCTGAAAAAAATCCGTTGTATACAGGTGGTCTTTCACCTCCACTTCCATGTTCAGCTCTTCTTTTATTTCGCGCTTCAGGCATTCAATGGTGCCTTCCCCGGGATTAAGCCCGCCTCCCGGAAACTTGGTCATTTCCCGCTTCATATAATGCTCGTCTACCAGCAAAATCCTGTCGTCCTCAATCAAAATCCCGTACACGCGGATGTTAAATCTTCTAATGGTTTCCATGGCTGTAAATTGTATGCAAGGTAATAAAGTGCATTAACCCTGTTTTAGTTTTTCAAGGTAAATTCTTCCTGTTTTGTATTACGTGCCGTTTGAAACTTCATTTGTTATTCTGACATAGTTAACGGGTTCACTTTTTTTCAAAAACAAATATACTGCTAACTTGCGCGCTGATGCAGCCAATGAAAACATACCTGATTAAGAACGCCCATATTGTAAATGAGGGAAAAATTACTTCTGGAGACGTATTAATTAAAAACGGACTTATTGAAAAAGCCGGTGGCGTTATTGACCATGCAGGCGCTGTTGAAATTAAAGCCGGCGGTTTGCACCTTCTTCCCGGCGCCATTGATGACCAGGTGCATTTCCGAGAGCCGGGGCTTACCCACAAGGGCGAGATCTATACTGAGGCCAAGGCAGCAGTGGCCGGTGGTGTTACCAGCTTTATGGAGATGCCTAATACCGTGCCACCCACTTTTACGGTTGAGTTGCTGGAGCAGAAATACAGTAGGGCTGCTCAATGTTCGCTGGCTAATTATTCGTTTTATATAGGAACTGCCAATCATAACAATCTGGATGAAATAAGACGGCTGGATAAAACAGGCGTTTGCGGAGTGAAGATTTTTATGGGGTCAAGTACGGGAGATTTGCTGGTGGATGACCAAAAAACCCTGGAAACTATTTTCAGCGAAGCGGGCATGCTGATAGCCACACATTGCGAAGACGACCCTATGATTAAAGACAACCTGCAAAAGTATGTAGACGAGGAAGGGCTGGATATGCCTGCAACCTACCACCCCTTGATACGCAGCAGGGAGGCGTGTTACAAATCGTCATCGTTTGCGGTGGGGCTGGCTAAAAAGCACAATACCCGCCTGCATATATTGCATATTTCCACCGCTGAAGAACTGGAGCTGTTTGATAATACAATTCCTCTAAAACAGAAACTGATAACTGCCGAAGCCTGTATACACCACTTGTGGTTCAGCTACGAGGACTATGTAACCAAGGGCAACTTCATTAAGTGGAATCCTGCGGTTAAGATGCCTCACGACCGCGAGGCTATATTTAATGCCGTACTGGACGGGCGTATTGACGTAATTGCTACCGACCATGCCCCTCATACACTGGAAGAGAAAGACCAATCGTATATAAAGGCTCCTTCGGGAGGACCGCTGGTACAGCACAGCGTGCTGGCCATGCT
>DASPJH010000183.1:0-3955 GCA_035628715.1 Bacteroidia bacterium | reverse complement strand
TATCGTCTAAAAGCCGCCTGAATACCTCCAGCGGCTGGACCGATAAATTTATTTTCCCTCCCTACGATTTTAAAATCGCCAATGCTTTTATCACCAACTTCCACCCGTCAGAATCAACCCTGCTGATGCAAACAGCAGCCTTTGCCGACTTTGACTTTTTAATGGAAGCTTACAAAGAAGCGGTGAAAGAGAAATACCGTTTCCTTTGCTACGGTGATGCCATGTTGATATTGTAAGGCAGGTTTCAGGGTTCATTTTTTCAGGTTTAAAGTTTTAAGTCCTCCCGGAGCAGGGGAGTGTATTGCCATTCCTCAGGAATTTCAGATCAAATGAACCTCTAACCCTTATTATTGTTATATTTGAGGTATGGAAAGCTACAAAAAGCCCGGCGCTGCAAAAGATGCGCGTGTAAACGTTGAAGAACTGAAAGAGCATGCTGTACGGTCGTTGCACAAATCATTTGAAAATGACGGCATTCACATAAGCGAGCACCAGGTGCGCAAGCTGGTTAACCACCCGGACAAGAAGATGCTGTAGTGCATTCTTTTAAAGCACAGGTTATAATTTCAGCTTCTTAAAACACCACCACCGTTAACCCGGCTAAATCCGGCTGGTCGGCAAGGGCTACGCTGTTATTGGCCGTTTCCTCAGGCTGAGCAGGCTGAGGTACAGAAGTTTCTTTAATTTCCTTTTCCGGTGACGGTTTAATTGTATTATCAGCCGGTGTTTCGGTTTTGGTTTCCGGTTCCTGTTCAGGAGCTGGGGTGGGTATTGAGGGCGTTTCCTTTTTCACCTCTGACACCTGTGGTTGGGGAACAGGGTCTTTATCAACTAATAAAAATACAGCCGCCAGCACTATAATTACCGAGGCCGCCGCTGAAATTATCCCAACCCTTCTTTTTACCAAAAGCCTTGAAGGTTCCTTGTGTTTTTCAGCAAAGGCAGCCTTTAATTTTTCTTTTGTTTTAACAGATGGCGCCAACTGTTCTTCGCCTATCCCGGATACATTCATTTTTAATAATAATGCACGAATGGAAGAATATTCTTCTTCGTTTTTAATCCATTCGGCAAGGCCTGCTTTCTCGCCAGCGGTTAATTGGTGATATTCTTTTTCCAGCACTATCTTTTCTATAAAATCAGGGAAATTCATAATTGTAATAAATTTTTAAAGGGTTTTAATTTATCGGCTAATTGTTTCAGTGCATAAAAAAGCCTTGATTTCACTGTGCCTTCTGAGCATTCCATTATATCGGCAATTTCTTTCAGGCTTAAATGTTCAAAATACCGCAGGGTAAAGGTTTGCCGGTGGTTTTCACTTAAGCTGTCCAGCTCGTTTTCCAGGGAGCGCATAAATAATTTATTGTCCAGCATATTCCCGGGCAATGGATAATCGTCTTTAATATTAATCAGGCTTTCACTCCCAACACCCGACTGAACTGTATCATCAGCATTTTTATGTTGTTCCATTCGGCGGTATTCATTTTTGCACATATTATGTGCGGCACTGTAAATCCAGGTTTTGAAATTCTTTTCAGTGTTAAATAGTTCCGGTTTTTCTATAATTTTTAAAAACAGGCGGTGCAGGCAGTCTTCAGCCAGTTCTTTATTTTTCCATAACATCCGGTGGAAATAAGTAAACAACCGGGCCGAATACCGCCCGTACAGCTCATCAAAAGCCCGTGAATTTCCCTCACCGGCCCTTTGCATCAGTTCTTCATCGGAATATTTTTTTAAACTCTGCCTGAAAAACTGCATTGCTTATTTAAAATAAGATGAATACTCATTCCAGAAACCGCCCTTTTCGGCTATTTTTCTGGCTTCCCGGGCGGTTTCCTCCGCTCTTTCTTTGTCGGTGTCTTTATAATACCTGAACAGGGTAATAAACCCCGGCATACAGTTTTTAAGCACTTCCGAGCTACCTATAGGCTTATAAATCTCCGTTCTGAAAGTTACCAGGTTGTTATACAATACTTCAATATTGTCAAAAGGTTTAGCCGAATACTGGTAGCAAAAACCAGTATTGTACAGTGATTTATTTATTCCATTTAAATACCCGGGATTTACAGTAAGCGAAAACATTATTTTTTTTCCGGGATTTTGTTTTATAAGCTGTTCCGCCACATCTTCCTTTTTATATCCCGATAATTTTAAACCCGCATCATTCAGCATCCTTTCCCGCATGCCTTCATCCTCCAGCCATTTAATGCTTATTACAGCTAATTTTTTTCGTGTCGTCATGCTGCCCAGCCAGGTGGCGTATGTATCGTAATCGCCATTGGTAATAATAATGGATGAATCGGGCAGTGAGTGCACCATAGCGCGGCAAAAGCCATAAAGGGCAGTAGTGCCGCTTACTTCCCGCACATTGGATAAAGCCGTATTTCTTTTATCTGCTTCATTTATTAAGTAATAATATTTGGGCAACTCTGTTTGCAGGAAAGAATTATACGGGGCTTTCTCTATAGCCTTTTCTAAATAAATGGTGGCCTGTTTATATGTAGGTGCTTCAAAATACTTTATCATCAGCTGTTCAAATAAATTGGCTTCAGCCCTTACTGAAGTATCCATCCCCACCGCAATGGCAGTAAGTTCCCTTTTCCCCGTACTGTCAACCCTTCCGCCGTTGGTTTGTAAGTAATACAGGCGGGCAGCCATATAATAATTAAACCAGTATACTGCGCTTGAAGGCTCCGCCTGCACTACTTTTTGCCATGCTTCGCGCTGGTATTCCAGCTGCTTTATATTGGCCGGGTTATGGCTTACCTGTATGTACTTAGCAGTATTCTGTGCGTTGTACTGTATTTCCAGGTTGCCTCCCCCCGACTGGCCCTGTACCAAAACGCTGCATAGCAGCGTTAGAGTGATTATAAGCACTGTTCTCATTGTATTTCCCTGTACACACAATGGTGGGCCAGGTTCAAATGTAAACAGTAAATTTTTGGGTTCTGCGGTAATCCTTATAAATCCCCCGCTCACATAAAAAGCATACCGCTGATGTAAAAGCGCTGTTTAGGCAAGGGGATGCCCGGTACATTTGTATCGTGATGTTGAAATTGTGGAAGAGACCGACAGGCTGTTTGTGCTATTTAGGAATATACGAAGCCGCTATTTAGGAATTATTACCGGAGAATTTACATGAGCCCTCAACTGGTATTTGCCACCCTTGCTATAGCTACTACTGTTGTTTACAGCATTCCCCAGGTGGTTAAAATTTACATATCCAATACCCCTAAAGCTATTTCGGGAGTTTCATCGGTGGCAATGCTGTTTGCCTCTGTATCATGGCTAGCTTCAGGGTTTTTGGAAGGAGACAGGCCGCTTACTGTTGCCAACGCATTTTTATCGGTATTTAATGCACTGATATTACTGCTGATATTTCAGAAAGTGGGCGTTCACCGCATCCGTACCCTGTTGGTTACTGTGTTACTGGCAGGTATACTGGTGGCAGTGCGTTTTTACCTGCCGCAGAACGGACTGGGATTGTTTGCCGCCTCGCTCACAGCCGTTATGCTTATTCCCCAGGGATTTAAGATTATCCGGCTAAAGCAGTCATCAGGAGTTTCAGGTGTTTCGTACCTTATGCTGGCTATTTCAAGCCTTTGCTGGGTGGCATACGGCCATCTTACCGGCAATATGGTGCTGGTATTGCCCAACCTGGTGCTGTTTCCCACCGCCCTGCTGGTTTATTTTATGGTAATTAAATACCGGACATCCAATTTTTGGTACCTGAAGGCCACAACCGGCAACTGACTTTAAACTAACATATACACGCAATACAAGCAGAAAAGCCGCTCCATAAAGGAGGCGGCTTTTTGATGTATATGGTATGTTAGTATAAAGTAAAAAGTATAAGGGTATACGAACATTTACAATACTCAATATCTTATATTTTCAATGCTTATACTTTTGGTAAATTATTATTATTCGCCCGATTTAATAAACTTGCCGCTGTACT
>DASPJH010000182.1:0-5395 GCA_035628715.1 Bacteroidia bacterium | reverse complement strand
ATTCGCAGAATTGGAGGATGTGGGGAATTATTGTCTTCTGTTGGATAGATTAGCGGTGTGCCGGGTGATACTTAACATGGCAATCGCTCTCTATGGGGTGAAAACACTGGCAATTGTTATTTCTTTCCCTGCAGATAATTCGCAAAATCTACCAGCAGCCTGAAGGTGTCTTCATATTCGGTAAGGGGAAGTATCTCGGACTTATCGCCGGGGTCGTGGTAATAGGGAAAATCGCCCATCAGGTAAAAAAAGAAACTGTGCACACCTTTTTCAGTAAACCAGTAATGGTCGCTGTTGGCAGCTTTACCCCGGCTTTGTACTGATGACAGGTAGTTTTTAGCCGTATTAATCTCTGCCAGTTTATTATACTCCTCCGTAAAAACCAGTCCGTTCACAGCCATAATGCCTTTTTCACCGGTACCCAATAAATCCAGGTTAACTAAAAACCGCATGTTATCCAGCGGATAAACCGGGTTGGCGTTAACATAGTAATTGCTGCCTATAAGCCCCGCCTCTTCAGCTGCAAACGCAATAAATAATACAGAATATTCAGGCGGGTTTTTGCTGTAATGTGCTGCTAAATCGAGTAGCAAAGCGGTACCGCTGGCATTATCATTAGCCCCGGGAAAATAGGTGCCTTTGCCCATACGGCCTAAATGGTCGTAATGCGCGCTGAATACAATAATGCTATCGGGTTGTTTGGTGCCTTTTATATAGCCCAGCACATTATTGGCAATAAACTGGTTATTAAACTCAGCCTGTATATTCAGTTTAATTTCTTCGGAATTACGGGGAAATTTATCCTGCTTCACCATAATCTCAGGAAAGGAGTCCTGCTCCGTAGCTACCGACCATAATAACTTTTGGTTAGTGAGGATAATTAATGCAGTAAATGCCTCTCCCACTTGGTGCTTTTTCAGCAGGTCCACCCGTTTTTTGGTAGCAGCATCGGGATTATTAAGAGTGTCAATTACCAATACCCATTCGTCTTTAATTCCCTGGACCAGATGGTAAAAGATAGCCGAATCGCTTAACATGGCTTGGGTAAGGATTTTAACAGGGTACGTACCTTTTACAGAGGGACAGCCCGGTTCCACCATATAATCAATGCCGGGTTCCAGTTCGTTGCCGCCCAGTTTCACCTGCATTTTACCGGGAAACGTATTTACTTTAAAGGCAAATGGCTGGTACTGCGCCTCCATACCCGGCAGTTTTTTCAGCTCCTTGTAAATAAATTCGGCCGCTTTGCCCATACCGTTTTTCACATACCCGCGCCCGTGGTATTTGGAGCCGCAAAGGGTATTGATAGTTTTCCGGGCGTACTCAATATTTTGGGCTGATACCGGGGTAATCAGTATAAAGTATATAAGTATAAGGTATAAGGTACGGAAGGATTTACGCATAGTGGTATAAAGTATTTAAGTAAAAAGTATAAAGTACGGCTTTTAACTTAAAACATAAAAACGTAACACATGAAACTAAGCCGTGTGCACAGTTATTTCGTAAAACTCCATCACCTTGTTAGCAAGCAGTTTTTCGCAGGCGGTTTTGGCTTTTTCGCGGGCAACATTCTCATCTGCCGCTTCAATTTCCATCGTAATGTGCTTGCCTATGCGCACGTTGTAAATTTCGTTCAGTCCCAGCGAGTGTATACCTCCTGTCACGGCTTTGCCTTGTGGATCCAGCAGGTTTTTATGGGGCATTACGTTTATTTCAGCTATGTATTTCATGTCCGGTTTTTGTTGTAATATTCTGAAGTATAGAAAATAAAATATATGTGATTACTATTAATGGTATAGCCGCAAATTGTATCAGTGCAATCATAATAACAGCAAGTGCTAAAAACGTATACCGTATTGTATTGCTTTTAAAATCCCATTGTTTAAATTTTAGCGAAAACAGCGGCACCGGCATCACCAGCAGGAAACAGGATAAAAGTGAAAAGGCTGCAACAAACCACGGGTTTAGCACGAACTGTGGAAAGTATTGTGGCTGGTAAGCAGCGATTAAGGCCAACGAGCTAATCATTAATCCATTTGCGGGAGTCGGCAGGCCAATAAACGACGTGGTTTGCCGGGTATCGTGATTAAAGATTGCTAAACGAATTGCAGAAAATACAGGCACCAGGAAAGGAATAAAAACCGTAAAGAGGTTTGTAGTATCAACTATACTATTTGAATATATTCTCCAACTGGTATTCATCACCTCATAATACCAGTAGTCACTTAAGTTTATATATATGCACACCGGCGCGACACCAAAGCTCACCACATCCGCCAGCGAGTCCAGATCCTTTCCAATTCCTGTACCCGATTTCAGCAGGCGCGCACTCATGCCATCAAAAAAATCGGCAACGGCTCCTCCCAGCACGCACAATCCTGCTAAACCCAACTGGTTGTTAAACGCAAAATAAATAGCGCAAACCCCTAAGTATAAGTTTAATGAGGTTATAGCATTGGGAATATTGTTACGGATGAATTTCACCGCGGCAAATATAAGTTGGGGAACGATAAGAGGGGCAAATAAAAAAAAGGCTCATTTTAAATTGGTTTTATCGGCAGATAAAATTACTTTAGTAAAGCCAAAATGGGATTTGAACAAAGCGATACACCACAAGGCCAGACAGAACTAACCCCGCAGGGCACCAATCCTGCACCCATGCTGATAGTTGCACCTGGAGGGAAAATCCTTTGGGCCTGTGATGATTTTAACCGGCTGTCGGGCTATTCAGCCGAACAACTCGCCTCAAACGGCGGGCTGGAACATCTTTTTGAAGACAGGTCACTGTGCAAAGACATACTTAAAAAAACAGAAAAAGAAACCGCCTGGGATGGGTATGCCACATTATTGGATGCCGGACAGGATGAGTTTGTGGCACGCATAAAAGCGTTCGCTGTTCATAATGGATCGGAAAAAAAAGAAATCGGTTTTTCATTTCAGGATATTACACGCTCAAAAAAGAATGCTTACCTGGAAAGCCGCCTGCTGATGGCCATTACCCAATGTACTGAGATACTCTTCAGCGGTGATGAGCCCCCGGTAGTGGTTTGCAAAGTGCTGGAAAGTATTGGCAAGGCATTGCAAACCGATCGTGCCTATATATATAGTATACATGACGAAAATGGCCTGGTGGCAAAACGCCGGTATGACTGGCTGCGGAAAAGCAGTTTGAATAACCAGCATTACCAGGAATTTGACAGCTACCGGCTGAGTGATATTGGCAGCCTGCTGGACCCGCTCATTGCCGGTCAGGATGTGACCATTAACCGCAAAAGCAGGCTGAGCACTTACCTGCTCTCTCTGATGGAGGCAATGCAGATACGTACCACGCTGAAGATACCTATATTTAAAGACAATGAAATTTGGGGATACCTGGGCTTTGACGATGCTGAAACCATACGTGAATGGAGCGGCCCTGAAAAAAAAGCACTGAAATCGCTGGCGCACAATATTGGTGCGTTTATTAAGATTAACCACCTTACCGAGGAGTTACTGAATAAGAACCGCCAGCTGGAAAACGCAATTGAAAGCGCCAGCGACGGCCTTTGGGTGTGCGATTTGAAAAACAAAAACTTATACATCTCTCCACGGATGTATGATATATACGGTTATGAACCCGGCGACTGGCCGATGGACATGCAGCAGATAAAGGATATATTAAAAACGGAAGACACCGAACTGCTTGAGCATAATTTTAAAGAGGTAATAAAAAACCGTATCCCTTCGTACGAATTTGAAACTGTTGCCAAACATAAAAAGGGCCGGTATATATGGATTAAAGGTAATGTATCCTTTACCTATGATGATGCGGGCAAAGTAGTGCTGCACAGCGGGTCAGTGGCTGACGTCAGCACGGAGAAGACCTACGAGCTGCGTATACGCAGGCAGGAGGAACACTACCAGCGCCTGGTAAACAGCCTGAAGGAAGTGGTGTTTGAAACCGACAAAAAGGGAGTGATTTCCTTTCTTAATAATTCCTGGAAAAATCTTACAGGCCTCAATATTCGTGACTGCCTGGGCAGAAAGCTATCTGACTTTATAGCCCCAGCTTACAGGGATGTTTTTATTAATATTTTGCATAAGCTGGATGAGCAGTTGCTGCCGGGCCGCACTGAGATACAGGTTCTGAAAAACGGCCAGCCCTATTGGACTGAAGTGTGGATGCGCGGTTTATACGACTCAAACTTTGAGCTGACGGGCATTTCAGGGTCTATATTCGATATTAACAGCAAGAAAATTGCTGAGCAGCAGCTGAGGGAAAGCGAAGAACGCTACCGCCTGCTTTCAGAAAACACGAAAGATATTATTTGCCTGCACGATAAAGACAGCCGGTTTTTATATATCTCACCCTCTATGCAGGAAATGCTCGGATATACTGCAAGGTCCCTTATGGGCAAAGAACCGTGGGGCTGCATACATCCAGATGATATTAGTGACCTTAAAGCAGCCTTTGACCAACTGCTGGCAGGCAAAGAAATTGGCTTTACCCGCTACCGCGTTAAACACAAAAAAGGCCACTATATGTGGGTGGAATCCGTAGCCACCCACCAGGAAGCATCCAATGACGGTGGGGAAACCATTCAAAGCGCCACACGGGATATCAGCCAGCAAAAAAGTGCTGAAGAAGAAATAATAAACGCCCTGGATAAGGAGCGCCAGTTGGTGGAACTGCGTACCAACCTTATTAATATGATTTCGCATGAATTCCGTACGCCGCTTACCACCATTAAATCCAGCTCGGAGTTATTGCTGAAATATCTGCCAAGCCTTAAAACTTCTGACGTTAAAGACCGTTTCGGGATACATTTTGAGCGGATAATGGCCCAGGTGAACCGCATAAATGAATTAATATCAGGTGTTTTATTACTGGGGCGAATGGATACCGGAAAAATTCAGTTTCAACCGGAAAATTTAGATTTTATTGAATTTATTAATAATTTTTTACAGGATTATAATGAAGCTCACCCGGAAGATAAACGCCTGCCGGAACTTATTATTCAGGGAGATCCAAGATTGATAATGGTTGACCGTTTGCTGGTTGCTCACATTTTACGGAATTTGGTGTCGAACGCATTAAAATATTCCCAGGGTAAAAAAAATCCGGAATTAACCATTAAATTTGAAAAGAAATTAGTTACAATTACAATCAGGGATTTCGGTATAGGAATTCCAGAAAATGATCGTAAAAACTTATTTCAATCGTTTTTCAGGGGCAGCAATGTACTCACCATTCCGGGCACAGGTTTGGGTTTGGTTATAGTGAAACAGTTTGTGGAGATGCACGGGGGGATGATTGACCTGAAAAGCGAACTTGACCATGGAACTACTATACACGTTATACTACCTATATAAACCAATATGAACAAGGTACTGATTGTTGAAGACGAGCAGGACA
>DASPJH010000181.1:0-4319 GCA_035628715.1 Bacteroidia bacterium | reverse complement strand
AGTTTACCCCCGACCCCTAAAGGGGCCAACCAGGCAGACGACCAATAACCAACGCCGGTGAAGCGTTAAGGTAGCTACCTGGCGAAAGTCCCCTTTAGGGGATTTAGGGGTTAAGCCCTTGATGCTCTAGTGACATCAACTTTGAGTTTACCCCCGACCCCTAAGGCGCCAACCAGGCAGACGACCAATAACCAACCCCGGTGAAACGTTAAGGTAGCTACCTGGCGAAAGTCCCCTTTAGGGGATTTAGGGGTTAGCAACCGGCACAATTTACCCAGGCCGGAAGAAGAGTCCAACGGAATGACAGGGCGGGGAGTGGCTGAAGCCGTTGGTGCTGTAGCAACAAGCTGCTTTAAAGGGCGGGCGTAACACCGTAACAGTGATTATTTAAAATTTACAGAACCGGGAAGAGTCATACTCCAAAGGCTTTACCTCTTAACATAAAAATGGTATTTTTGCAGCTTATGGGTATTGCACAAATGGCAGAAGAGACCCTCACTGGATACAAACAGGAGGTGATCAACGATTATAAAATTGCGTTTCAAAGCCGCCAGGCCAGTCTTATCGGCCGCAAGGAAGTGCTTACAGGCAAGGCTAAGTTTGGCATATTTGGAGACGGTAAAGAGGTGGCCCAGGTGGCTATGGCAAAGGCCTTTCAAAAAGGTGACTTCCGTAGTGGTTACTACCGCGACCAAACTTTTATGTTTGCCAAGGGCATCAGCAGTATCCGCGAATTTTTCGCCCAATTATACGCTCATACTGACGTAAACGCCGAACCAGCTTCTGCCGGCCGCAGCATGAACGGACACTTTGGTACCCGCCTGCTAAACGAGGATGGTAGCTGGAAAAGCCAGACTGATAATTTTAATTCCTCTGCTGATATATCACCCACCGGCGGTCAGATGCCCCGCCTGTTGGGTTTGGCAATGGCTTCAAAACTGTACAGGGAAAATAAAGACCTTCACCAGTATACTCAATTTACCAACAAAGGTAATGAGGTAGCCTTTGGAACCATTGGCAATGCCAGCACTTCTGAGGGTATGTTCTGGGAAGCTATGAATGCTGCCTGTGTAATGCAGGTGCCCCTGTGCATGTCTATCTGGGACGATGAATACGGTATTTCCGTATCGGCTAAGTACCAGACTGCCAAAGAAAACCTGAGCGCCCTGCTGAGCGGTTTCCAAACCGATGAAAAGGCCAAAGGTTTGCAACTGTTCACGGTTAAAGGTTGGGACTATGCCGAGTTATGCCTTACCTACCAGCAGGCCGTAAAAATTTGCCGCGAGGAGCATACGCCCGTAGTTATTCATGTGATACAAATGACTCAGCCCCAGGGGCACTCTACCTCAGGCTCGCACGAGCGTTATAAGAGTAAAGAGCGATTGGCCTGGGAGCAGGATTTTGACTGTGTTACCAAGATGCGCGAGTGGATGGTGGCGAACGATATTGCTACAACTGAAGAAATGGACCAGTTGGAAAACGACTGGAAACGGGAGGTGCAGAACGAGCGCAAAGCTGCGTGGGATGCTTACCTGGCCGATATTAAAAAGGATGTGTCGGAAGCTGCCGGATTACTGGAAAACCTGGCCGCCCAAAGCAGTAACAGCTATGTTGCTGAATTGGCTGCTAACCTGCGTGGTTTGAGCGAACCCATGCGTAAAGATATTGGGGTGGCCGTTAACACTGCCCTGCGCCTGACCTTGCAGGAAAACAGCCCTGCCCGCAAGAGCCTGGTGGATTATAAGAAGAAATTTATTGCTGATAACTACGAGCGTTACAGCACTTACCTGCACAGCGAATCGGCTGAAAATGCCCTGAAGGTGCAGGAAGTAAGGCCTGTTTACAGCGACGATACCAAAACCGTTGACGGCCGCGAAATTATGCAGGCGTGCTTTGATGCAGCTATTACCCGCGACCCGCGTGTGTTTGCTTTTGGCGAAGATGTAGGCAAAATAGGCGACGTGAACCAGGGTTTTGCCGGTTTGCAGGACAAACACGGTGAAGTACGTGTGTTTGACACCGGTATACGCGAGTGTACCATACTGGGACAGGGGATTGGGGCTGCCATACGCGGATTGCGCCCGATTGCTGAAATTCAGTACCTGGATTACCTGTTGTATGCCATACAAATAATGAGCGATGACCTGGCTACTGTGCAATGGCGTACCAAGGGGGGGCAGAAAGCGCCGTTGATAGTGCGCACGCGCGGCCACCGTTTGGAAGGCATATGGCACTCCGGCTCTCCAATGGGTATGATTATCAATGCCATACGAGGTATGTATGTATGTGTTCCCCGCAATATGACGCAAGCCGCGGGTATGTACAATACCCTGCTGCAAAGCGACGAGCCCGGGTTAATTATAGAGTGCCTGAATGGGTACCGCTTAAAGGAGCGTATGCCCGATAACATCAGTGAAATGACCGTTCCGCTGGGTATGCCTGAAGTGTTGATTGAAGGGGAGGACGTAACACTTGTAACATACGGCTCGTGCACCCGCATTGCTGAGGATGCTATAAAACAGCTGAACGAGGTAGGTATATCTGTTGAGCTGATTGATGTGCAAACCCTGCTGCCGTTTGATATTCACCATAAAATTATTGAATCGGTGAAGAAAACCAACCGTTTGGTGTTTCTCGACGAGGATGTTCCCGGCGGCGCCAGCGCATATATGTTCCAGCAGGTGATGGAAAAGCAGGAAGCCTTCCGCTGGCTGGACAGTGAGCCTCGCACTATTGCCTCACAGCCGCACCGTCCCGCTTACGGCACCGACGGTGATTACTTCAGCAAACCCAGCGCAGAAACTGTGTTTGAGGTTATCTATGCTATGATGCATGAAGTTGACCCGGGTAGTTATCCAAGGTTTGATTAACGGGCTGTAATTCAATCAATTATAACTAAACAAACTGAGTATCAGTTATCAAGGTTACTCATCAAACTGCAGCTTCATCTTGCCAATGCGCTCTTCAAGGGTTTCGTTGCTGTATTTCTCACGCATACGGTCCACAAGGATAGGGAAGGAGAAAGGGGTGTATTTTTCAGGGTACATAATTACAATCTCCTGCCGGTTGATGCGCTCCATTGCAGTGCGCATGCGGGTTTGCTCAAGCTGGAAATCGTATACCTCCTCGTACGCCTGCTTTAACAACAGGTTATTGGGCTCGTGCTCATGAAAGACGTCAAAAAACAGTTGCGACGACGACTGCAAATGCCGCTCCTTCACCGCCCTGCCCGGGTATCCCTGGAATACCAGCCCGGCTATTTTGGCAATGTCGCTGAATTTGCGGCGGGCCATTTCGGTATCGTTGATGCTTTTGCGGATATCGTCAATCAGGTGGTCGGTAGTGAAGATGTCACTATCCACGGCATCCTCAATAGGAATATCCTGGTCGCTGAGCAGCTCAAAGCCATAGTCGTTCATGGCAATGGAGAACGACATTTTTTTGAAGTGTCCCAGCCGGTAGGCCAGCAGAGCGCCCATGCCCTCGTGCACGTAGCGGCCCTCAAAAGGGTAGATAAATACATGGCAGCCCTCTTTGCTCTTTATCTTCTCAATGAGAAGCTGGTTTTCATGGGGAACCATCGAGTTTTCGGCCTGGCGCTCAAACAGGGGCTGCAAAATCTGCATCTCCTTTTCGGGGCTTTCCCGGTTGGTGTCCAGCTTATAGCGCAGCATGGCCGACATTTGTGTGGACAAAGGCATCCTGCCCCCGCCCCAGCTGGGGGTAAGGCCGGTTGTAGTACTGGCTTTGCGAACCAATACGTCCAGTTGCTGTATCTGCACCAGTTCAAGGTTTTTACCACCCAGCCAGAAAACATCGCCGGGACGCAGGCGGGCGATAAACGATTCCTCGATGGAGCCGATGTTTTTGCCGCTCATGTACTTTACCTTCAGCATAAGGTCGCTTACAATGGTACCTATGGAAAGTCGGTGGCGCAGGGCAATGCCCCGGTTTTCCACCTTAAACATGCCGTTGGTTACCACTACTTTGTGATACTCGTCATAGGCATGCAGGGTATTGCCGCCGGACACAATGAAATTGAGTACCCATTCAAACTCCTCCGGGGTAACGCTGCTGTAACAAAACGTAGTCGTAATCTCACGGTATACTTCATCGGCCCTGAAACCTTCGCCGACGGCAAGTGTCATCAGGTATTGTATCAGCACATCGAAGCTGCGCACAAAGGGGATGCGCTCTTCCACAATGCCGCGGTTGATGGCCTCGCGCAGGGCAGCGCCCTCCATAATCTCCAGCGAGTGGGTGGGCACAAAGTGGATGCGGCTCACCTTGCCCGGCTGGTGACCGCTGCGGCCGGCACG
>DASPJH010000180.1:0-11150 GCA_035628715.1 Bacteroidia bacterium | reverse complement strand
AACCATTAACAGCTATTTTAGCAATAATAACTGGATTAACCGTGGAAAGGACGAAAACAAGTATAACAATGCGGGACAAATAAGTGAACGGAAAGGCTATTACTGGAATGCAAACACATCATCATGGGTTTATCTCAATACAATTACATACACCTATAATAATGGGGCACTTACCGAAAAACTGGATGAAAGTCCGTCTTTTTCATCAACCAGAACCATTTATACCTACAACACCGACGGGACGCTGGCGGAAGAACTATACCAGTACCTGGATGGTGCTACATGGATTAACTCTGACAGGACGTTGTATTTTTATGATAATACTTCAGCTATAAATAAAATTGAAGCAAAAGATATTGATGTGTATCCCAACCCATCTACCGGGATGTTTACCGTGGACTTTAACTTTGATGAAACACCTGCACAAGTATTAGTGATGGATATTGCCGGTAAGCAGGTATTTAAACAGCATATTAATTCAGGTTATACTGTTGAGGTTAATTTGCAAAACCTGGATAAAGGCATTTACCTGCTGCAAATAGCAGCCGCTGGTAAAGTGGACGTCAAAAAAATTATTGTTCAATAAAAAACTGATGTAACAGTAAGTTATAAGCCCTCTTATTCCGTTGGCTTTTAATTACTATACACACCTGGATAAGAAACAAATATTTTCTTTTAACAATACCCAACCTTGTTGCCGGGTATTTCGTATATATATAAAAGAACAATATTATGAAAAAACATTTTTTACTTATTAATTTTATTTTCTGTATTTGTATTGCAAATGCACAGCCAAAACTTGCCAGGGAATTAAGCCAGTATTACGACGCAGCCTGGATAGACAGTACCGAAAGGTTATTTAGTTACGATTTAGCGGGAAGAAATTCCGTAATTATTTCTAATAACTTGAGAGGCGGTTTTTACCCAAATACAAAAGAAGTGCGTACCTTCAATTCATCTAATGCGGTAGAAATTGCAGACCTTTATAGCTGGAATACGGCTACATTAAACTGGAATACGTCTCCCCATTTAAGTGCTGTATTTACCTATAATTCTTCGGGTAAAATCGAAAGAATGGAATTCGGATCGGGCCTTATAGTGGACTCCTTTATTTATAACACATCCGGTATATTGAGCGATTATTATTCATGGATGGAGAACGGTGGTACCAGAACTAGTTTTACCTGGAAAAGTTACACCTATAATTCTTCGGGACTGGTATCAGAAATGGTGCTGAGTGTATGGCTAAACTCCGTATGGAATACCGGCCCGAAAACAGAATACACTTATAATTCGTCCGGTCTTTTAACTGAAGAAAAGATAAACGAATGGTATTCCTCCACCTGGAATTATTCTAATAAAATCGTTTACATTTATTCAGGGGGAGAACTAACTGAAAAGCAATATATTTCTCCTGCCGGTTCATCAACCTGGAAGCATACATACAGCTATAACACAGATGGTACACTGGCTGAAGATCTGATGCTTAATTACGATAATGGTAGTTGGAATAACTGGGCGAGATACCTGTATTTTTATACCGGTACTTCAAGCATTAACACTGTTAACGAGCAAAACATCAACGTTTACCCCAACCCTTCAGGCGGCTTATTTACCGTGGACTTTAACTTTGATGAAACACCTGCACAGATGCAAGTAATGGATGTAACTGGTAAGCAGGTATATAATAGGCATATCAATTCAGGCTCTGATGCTGAAATTAATCTAACGGGACTGGATAAAGGTATTTACTTATTGCACCTCACTACAGCCAAAGGAGTTGAAACCAAAAAGCTTATTGTGAAGTAGGTAATTAATATTTGAGGTTAAAAAAGCCCGGTTTCCGCCGGGCTTTTTTGTGCCCTGGTTAATAACCTGCAATTCGGTGCGGCACATTGCTCCCCAGCGCCCCATCCCCAAAAAAATCCAGTCCGCAACCATTTCCTGCCGGTTAATCGGGAAACCGTTTATCCGGGAACTGCCCCCCGCTACCTTTCGGATACTATGAAAAACCCTTACCGTTTTAATTTACTCCTGCTTCTTTGTGCTCTGGCTGTATTTATAGGTGGTTGCTCTTTTTTCGCAGTCACTTTCGCACCAAAAAAGAAAGCCGTACAAAAGGATTTTGGGCTAAAAACCCACGCTGTAAATTATTTCTGGCAGCATTTTCATTCAGGGAATTACGACAGCATCCCCGAAATGCTGAACCTGCTTACTGCCGCCTACCTTAAAAACCCCAACGACCCCGAAATTGCCCGGTACATTGGTTTTACCCATCTATGGGCGCTTGCGGAAAGTGAAAGAATACCCGAATCTGAAGTAAAAGCCACCATCACCGACCATGCCGTAATGGCCCGCAAATACTTTGAAGAAGCCCATGAACTGGAACCAAAAAATGGCATTGCTACCGGTTTCCTGGCTTCGTGCCTGATGGCGGAAGGGACTATTCACAACAGCCAGAAGGAAATACGGAAAGGATATTTTATGCTGAATAAAGCTATCAGGCAATGGCCTGAGTTTAATTATTTCACCGCCGGTTATAATTTGTCAGGTATGAATTATGACAGTAAAATATTTAATAAAGCGGTGGAGTACCAATGGAAGAATATTGAAATATGTATTGGTGAAAAGCTGGACCGTACGAACCCGGATATATTTAAACTTAAGAAAATGTTTGATACTACCGGTCGCAAATCTCCCTGTTGGAATGGTTATAAAGCGCCGCATAATTTTGAAGGTTTTATGATGAATATGGGCGATATGCTGGTAAAAAAAGGTGACGTAAAAACCGCCCTGGTTATTTATAACAACACTAAATTCTCTACCACTTATAATTCATGGCCGTTTAAACACCTGCTGGAAGAAAGGATAGCCGATGCTGAACAAAACATCCCGTCATTCAGGGGTGAAACCGAAGGAACAGCGATGATGTTCCAGTCGGCCATCACCTGTGTAAGCTGCCACCAGCAGTAAATCTGCTTACTCGCCACCTGCTTTTCGATTAAGTACATTATGGTTGTTTTTCAAATAAAAAAGGGGTACAGCATCAGCCATACCCCTTATACAGGTATTAGATTGTGGATTGCTTCTCAGCCACCGCCGCCGGTTTTCCGGGGGGTGGAAGTTTTCTTCACTGGCGCATTTTTGGTGTTCACTTTGGCCTGCTCATTTTTCATCACCTTGCGCTTCACATCTGTTGTTGGTTTCACCTCGGCTTTGCCTTCAGCTTTATCGTCAGATGCTTCTTCGCCGTCCTTCGGAGCATTCTTCAATGCTTCAAAGTCCAGGTGGTTTTTCAGTATCTCGTACCAGCCCGCCAGTTTCTTTATATCAGATACATACACCCTTTCCTTGTCGTAATTGGGCAATGCTTCTTCCATAAAAGCTTTCAGGTCGTCGTTAGAGGCTGACTTACCGGGCACTTTCAGCCCTTCTTTTTCCTTATCATTAATATTGATAAGCACCTCGTTCAGTTTCACTTCGCCATCTATGGTAAACATAGCTATATCTTCCAAAATGGAAACCTTTTGCGTAAGCGATGTAGGGAAACGGCGTTTCTGCTCATCCAAACTTTCCAGTATAAGACCTGCGGGACGCTGGCCCACTATCTTGTGCAGACCGGGTACACCGGCCACTGACACTATATCTTTTAACTCCATACTCATTTTAAACTTTAATCGGGTTCAGCTTATTGCAGGGCGCAAACTAAAAAGTTTTTTGTTATCAGACACATTTTTTCACTAAAAAGTTTGCAGCTGCATTTTTTTGTTGAAAATCAAAGGTGGTTTGGTCGGGTATCAAAATTAGTTATAAACGAAGTATTTTTTCATTCTCTTAAAAAACAGGACCCCGCATCCTCCCGGATGCGGGGTCCTAAACATGAGAGGTTTTTTACAACTTTTTTTGTCCACGCAACTGACTCTTATGGACAAACAAGTATGGGGCTTACCTTTTAAGGTAATATACACACATCTGGGTACAAAGTAACAGCCTGATTTAATGCCGAAACAGCGTTTTACAACCCAATTTTAAAGGGTTAAATAACGGGTATATTATTTCACTATTTTCAGGTTAAATGCCCCGTTTTTTGTTGCCGAATAAATGCGTATCCAAAGGGGCAAAATCATTTCAGTTCCACGGCTGGTGCTAATGTCGCCCAGGTCCATAATCTCTTCATCCATCCACCCTAATGAGTGCAACATTTCACGCACCGTGTTTTTTGCATCTGCATTATTTCCACTCATATACACCTGGTGCGTATCATTCAGCATACGCGGATTCATCATTATACCACACCACATAGTATTAAGCGTTTTCACCACTTTAGCGCCCGGAAATTCCCGCTGTATCTGCTCCCCCAGCGAATCTGTATTGCAGGGACTAAGTATGGGAAATCCACCATCTGAAGCATCCAGCCCATTCGAAACATCAATAACTATTTTGCCTTCCAGGTTCTGCGCCCCGGCCTGCTTTAATACTTCCAGTGTGGCTATGCCTTTGGTGCAGTTAAAAATAAGCTCGCCAAAAGCTGCCGCGTCGGCAAACGTGCCCTCGGTAGCCCTGGCGCCATTGCCACTTGTCCACTCTGTGGCTTTTTCATTACCTCGTATGCGCGACCCCATTTTAACTTCATGGCCCAGCCCGATAAGCCTTGAACCAATGGTATTTCCTACCGTACCGGTTCCTAAAACTGCTATTTTCATACTTTTATATATTAATTTAGTTTTTAAATTTGCTATAAAAGTAGGCAGCTCATATACTTCATACAATAACTGTCAAAAAGTATAGTATTAAACTATAATGACGGTATTGTGGAATACTATACACTGAAACTGTGTAAAATTTTATGATAATAGAAGGCAAGGAATACGAGATTGAACTGGAAGGGCACACTTTTTACTGCGCCCTGGATGTAACCATGAATTTTATTGGCGGAAAATGGAAAACCATTGTGTTATGGTATATACGCAAGGGGCCCAAACGCTTTAGCGAGCTGAAACGGCTGATACCGCCAATTACCGAAAAGATGCTGAGCATGCAGCTGAAAGAGCTGGAAAAGGACGGTATTGTAAGCCGTACTATTTACCCGGAAGTTCCGCCACGTGTGGAATACGAGCTGACGGAAGAGGGTAAAACACTTCTGCCACTTCTTGAAGAAATAGCCGCGTGGGGCCGCCGTAAAGCAAGTCTGGAGGGAGTAGTAAAGGAAGTGAAACGATGAATTTGCACTTCAGGGCTGGGCAATCCGCGGCATAACCGGTGTGTAAGTACTGGCTGGGTAAAACCGAATGGCAGAGTAGGTTGCTTCAGGCAGCAAACGGCTTTAGACCCTTTTATTTTTGTGTTTGATACAATGTTAGGCCTGATTGTTGCGTTATTCCATTTATATATAGTGAGGTTCTTTAAAGAAAGGGGAAAGGATGGAGCGCAAACATTGTGGTACAATAACATTTTACAACCATAAGTTCGATGTACACTGGGATGCGGAAACCAAAAAAGTTTACATCAGTAAACTTAACAACCCCGAATTATCTTTTATTCACTACTCTGATTTTAAAGCTGATACGCCTGAAGAAGCCCCAACGGTAGCTGCTCAATTGCTTCAAACGGTTTTGGGTAAAGAATAAGCTTCGTTACGGGAGTACCATGCAATTTCTTCTCACAGTACTATAGCCAAAGTGCTAAACAGTTTCACGAAATGTTAAATGCATTCTCCCTGGCATATACCGAAAATCTAATAAAACCACGTGTGCTACACGCTACAGCAACATAGCTTCACCTATTGAATACACTTTTGCTACAGCGCTGTAGCAAAAGCCTGTATTCAAAAAGGAATCCGGAATTGAGCAATGTGTTTTGTTTACACGAGGTTTAAATCGTACTCTAGTACCCAACCTGAAATTACGCCGTTGCGCTCTTTCCGCTCATCTCTGCATAGTACTTAAAGAAATACGGAATGGTTTCTATACCTTTAAGGTAATTGAAAATTCCGTAATGCTCGTTAGGAGAATGCAAGGCATCACTGTCAAGGCCAAAGCCCATTAATACCGATTTTAAGCCCAGCTCGCGCTCAAACAAAGCGACAATAGGAATACTTCCACCGCCACGCGTAGGGATAGGCTTTTTGCCAAAGGTTTCTTCCATCGCTTTACTGGCCGCCAGAAACGGAACCGAATCGGTAGGGGTTATAACCGGTTCGCCACCGTGATGGGGCCTAACTTCTACTTTAACCGATTTAGGGGCTATCTTTTTAAAGTGGTTAGAAAACTTTTCAGTTATCTCATCTGAGCTTTGGTTAGGTACCAGGCGCATGGATATTTTGGCAAATGCTTTTGACGGCAGCACTGTTTTAGAGCCTTCGCCTGTATAGCCGCCCCAAATACCGTTTACATCTAATGTAGGACGGGTGCCTGTGCGCTCAATTGTGTTATAGCCTTTTTCCCCGTGTATGTCGTTAATACCCAAATCCGTTTTATATGCTTCCAGGTCAAAAGGTATTTTCGCCAACTCAGCGCGGTCAGCATCGCTTACCGTTTGCACGTTATCATAAAAGCCATCAATGGTAATATGTCCGTTTTCATCGTGCATACTGGCAATCATTTTACACAGTATATTAATGGGGTTAGCTACAGCTCCGCCATACACACCAGAGTGCAAATCGCGGTTGGGCCCGGTAACTTCAACCTCCATATAACTTAATCCGCGCAGACCTACATCAATAGATGGCACGTCATTAGCAATCATCGAAGTGTCAGAAATCAGCACCACGTTGGCCTTTAATAAGTCTTTATTAGCTTTAATGAAGGTGCCCAGGTTGGCAGATCCTACCTCTTCCTCGCCCTCAATCATAAATTTTACGTTGCAGGGCAGGGTGTTGGTTTTCATCATGTATTCAAAGGCTTTCAGGTGCATATAAAACTGGCCTTTATCGTCAGCTGAGCCCCGGGCATATATTTTACCATCCCTGACGGTGGGTTCAAATGGAGGGGTATGCCATAAATTATCAGGCGTTGAAGGCTGAACATCGTAATGGCCGTATGTTAACACCGTTGGTAAAGCCGGGTCTATTATCTTTTCGCCATATACTATAGGATGTCCCGCTGTAGGAAATACCTGCACATTATCCGCACCTGCCTCTTTCATTTTCTGAGCTGTAAAATCGGCCGCTTTTTTAACATCCTCTTTATAGGCTGAGTCGGCGCTTATAGAAGGTATTCTTAATAAGTCGAACAGCTCATCCAGGAAACGTTGTTTGTTGCTGTTTATGTAGTCAATAGGTGTCATAGTTAAAAATATTTATAGCTTATGGCTTACGGGCAAAAATAAAGTATCCCTTTTACAATAAAAGATTTTTATAAAAGTTAAACATAAATGCAACCCTTTACATCTTTGGGTGCATCTAACTGCATACAGAAGAAATTGTGTTTATTGGCTTTAAAGTTTGATAAACATTAAATTTTTCTATTTTTGTGTTTTAAGATATTTGGCAAAGTACGCGTTAACTCTATGAAAAAATACATACTAACTCTTCTGCTGGCTGTATTTGCAGGCTTTATGAACAAGGCAATGGCACAAAACCCGCCAGGCCTTAAGCCAACACCGCCAGTAAACCCATCCATACCTAACCTTTGGGGATTTGCAGGCGACATTGATACGTCTCGCCACTCAATGGCTTCTTTCACAATAGGTACTAAATTATACCTCATTATGGGTGATACTACCAGCTGGCTTTTCAGGGGGCGTATCACATCCAATATGTTTATTATAGATACGGTTACCAAAACCATTACCCAGGGTGATTCATTTCCCGGTAAACTAAGAATTGGCGCCGTAAGCTTTGCCATTGGCAATAAAGGATATGTTGGTGGCGGACGTAATTTTATGAGGCCCGATAGTCTTGGAAATTCATATTTTAAAACCGGAAAGGACACTTTATTGAGCCTTTTGGCACCAAAAGATTTTAGAACCTGGGGAAGGGTGGACACTATGATTAACTTAGTGAATGCCCGTGGTGATAGTTTGTTGAATGACTGGTGGGAATATGATCCTGCACTTAACAAATGGACTAAAAAAGCAGATATGCCCGGATTGAAAATGGGCCGTGCTTATGGTGTTGGGTTTGCACTTAATAATAAAGGATACGTTGGTTTAGGATATGACAACGGACGCATAAAAGCCGACGGTGCTATTACTGATCAAAAAACCATCGGCCCTTATATTGACAGTATTTTTTGGAACGGTACAAAATGGGATACTGTAATGAAGGAAACTTGGATTGTTACAGTAGATACCAACTATTCTGACAGTATATATTTCCTGAAAGATCTGTGGGAATACAACCCCGCAACTGATATATGGAAACCCAAAACCGATTTCCCCGGGCAGCCAAGGGCTTATGCTTCAGCATTCACCAGTTACCCTAACAGGGAAATTTCAGGTATCGAATTCTTTAAAAGAGCCTACGGCGACAGCACACTTTACAATGCAGGTTTTGTAGGTTTAGGCAAAGGTGATTCGGGTACGGTGACAAATAACCTTTATGATGACTTTTATTCGTATAAGCCTGCTACAGACAGCTGGACACGCATTGCTGATTTTCCCGCATCCAGGCGTTTTGGAGCAACAGGCTTCAGTCTTGGATTTTTAGGTTATATTGTGAACGGTAACGATGGTTTACCCCGGAAAGATTACTACGAATACAACTCTATTTCCAATACCTGGGACCGTTTGCCGGATTTGCCGGATTCAGCCCGTTACCTGGCCACAGGCTGGCCTGTAGGACGCCTGGTAATTTATGGCACCGGTGTTGGCGTTACCCGCAGTTATAAGAACCTGTTTGTTTGGCTGCTGGATACTAACCGTGTGTATATGGGCAGGGTAAGTGAAACCCAGGTTGCTTATAATCCTTTTGACAGTATTTGCGCCGGTAGCGATTTTTATATAAACATTAAAACTCCTGCAGGATATGTTAATGGCGTGACAGGATTTAATGCTGAACTTTCCGATACTACAGGAAGCTTCTTTTACCCAATTAAATTTAAAACCACACAATTTATCGGAGCACATGGTACTGACTCACTAACCTTGAAGGTGACACTGCCAGATTCTATTGCCTCAAGTAACAGGTACCTGATGAGGGTAAATTCTACATTGCCAAATGTTTTTGGTAACCCTACCAAAAAGAATTTCTTCTTCCGCCGGAAGCCCTTTATAACCCGCGAACCTACACTGGATACTGCCTGTTTAACCACTGAAGTAATGTTTACCATTGGAACTACGCTGGATACCACCTTTGGTGATACCGCATACTACCAATGGAGAAAAGATGGTATAAACATTACCAATACTTCCAAATACACCGGTATTCATAACGACACATTAATAATACACGATGCCCAATTGGGTGATGCCGGGTTATATGACGTTATCGTGTTTGGCGAATGTGCTAATGCTACATCTATACAGGCTCGCCTGGTGGTGCAAAATATAGGTCCCCCAAGCGTTACCAAGCCTTCCAATGACACTGTATGCGTGGGTTCATCAAAAACGTTTACTGTAGTTGCCGCCGGAAACAAACTTAATTTCCGTTGGGTAAAAGGACGTAACGATACATTGCGCAACGACCCATGGCTGACAGGTACGATAACATCCTCGCTTACTATTAATCCAGTACGTGAGAGCGATACAGGCTGGTACCGTTCTGTTGTATTTGAAGATTGTGGCGCCCGTACTGTAACAGATTCTTTCTACCTGGGAATTTATGACATTACTGCAATTATAGAGCAGCCTGTAAACGTTGATACGGTGGAATTTACGAACATTGGCTTTAAGGTGGTAACAAAAGGTAAAAACCTTACCTACCAATGGTACAAAGGTACAACACCGCTTTCAAACGGAACCAAATACAGTGGTGTTGATACCGATTCGCTGACAATCAAAAATCTTGTGATGAACGATGTTGGTTTCTACCAGGTAGAGGTTACCGGTTTGTGCGGACCTCCGGTGAAATCACTCCTGGGATTGCTGGAAATTGACCCTATGCCTGTTATAAATGAGCAGCCGGTCAATACAAGCGATTGCGCAGGCTCTACAGTGTTCTTTTCAGTTAAAGCAAGTGGTGCTAACGTTAAATACCAATGGCGTATTGGCACAACTCCATTAACAAATGGCGGCAGAATTAGTGGCGCTGACACCCGTACGCTGGTAATTTCAGACGTGCAGGCTGCTGATATAAGCTCCCTGTATAATGTTGTTGTTTCAACCGGGCCATACACCCAGGTTGTTTCCAATTTCGCATCCCTCAATGTTAAGCCAGTACCTCCAAAACCTATTATTACAGCATTTGGCCCGGAATACCTCCAGGTAAATCCATCTAATTGCTCTAACAGGTGGTATAAGGACAATGTATTTGAACCCGGATTAATTGGAGCTACAGTTAAAGTAACCCAGGTAGGTGATTACACTGTCCGTATAACCTGCGATGGTTGTATTTCTGAAATGTCAGACCCATTTTTCTGGTTCCCTCAAAACCCCAACGGCATTTCAAGTGTTAATGCCGGCACTATCAGCCTGTATCCCAACCCTGCTACCAACAAAGTTAGCGTTGAGATACCCTCTAATATAGCTTCAGGCACTATTATAGTGTATGATATGATAGGTAAAGTAGTGAAGACTGAAAGCTTTGAGAAATCAGGATCACATAACCTGGATATAGCTAAACTTGAGCAGGGCCTGTATATCGTTACTGTAACTTCAGGCAACGATACCTATGTAGCCAAGCTTATCAAGCAATAACCCGGATTGTTTAAAATTAAAAAAAGCCGTTCCGTTAACCGGAACGGCTTTTTTTATTTACTACTGTTGATATTTATTTAGCCTGAAAGCCTGTATTTTCAGCTATTTTTGAAGTTTTAACGCCATGAACAATCCCGCAGAGATTGACTTTTTAAAAGATCTTAATGAAGCCCAGCGACAGGCTGTTGAAAACACCGACGGGCCTGTAATGATTATAGCCGGTGCAGGCTCGGGGAAAACCCGTGTGCTCACCTACCGTATTGCTTATTTGATTGCCAAAGGAGTAGACCCTTTTAATATTCTCTCCCTTACCTTTACCAATAAGGCCGCCCGCGAGATGAAGGAACGTATTGCCA
>DASPJH010000179.1:0-2358 GCA_035628715.1 Bacteroidia bacterium | reverse complement strand
GCGGCGAAGAACAGGTAATTGCCCAGCGAGCGGAAAATAGAGCGCGTGGTATGCCGGTACTGCACATGGCTGAACTCGTGTCCTAGCAATGCCGCCAGCTGCGGATAGCTATCCATTTGCTTCAGGATACCGTCAAACACTACAATATTACCGCCCGGCATGGCAAAAGCGTTTACCTGTGGTTCTTTTACCACGGTGATTTTGATGGTATAGTCCTGCGGATGTCTGATTTGCTGGAAGAACTTGTTAATGGTAACCGTGGCCGAATCGTTTATCGTATACCCGGCAATGGTGTTTTTAAACATCGTTTCTCCAATGCTTACTTCAGTTTCTTTCGGTACCACGTAGGCAAACCGCTCCGATACCCACGGTACCACGAGAAAATACAGCAGCGAAAGCCCACCGATAATAATGGCGGCTACTATCAGTACAGGCTTCCAAACAGAACCCACCTTTTCCACCACTGGACCTGCAAAGGCATGCCCACGGTAATGCACGGCTATTTGTTGGTCAAAATCTTCGGCGGACAGCTCTAAATATTCTTTGGGCGAAGCGGTATTTTGCAGCATACTCATACCCGGTTTGTGGTGGCGGATACGGGTAATATCCTTTACTTCCCAGTAAACCGGGCTGCTATACCCCTCGCCTTTGGGCTGGATTTTGAGTTTTTCAGAAAGCGGCTCAATGGCAGCATCCCGCCCTTCGCGGATAATGCCGTCAAAGTATCTGGCTTTTAGTCCCATAGAATACTGCAAGGTACGAAATGCGGATTTATTGTTTATCTCTCGCAAAGACACAAAGGCCGCAAAGATTTTCTATCTTAGGATCTTTGCGGTCTTAGCTGCTTTGCGAGAAAAAAGACATCAACTGGCTGCCGAACCCAAATGGTCTTTAGCAGCCGCAACCACCGCATCCAGTCCATTTATATCGCTGCCGCCCGCCGTGGCGTAAAAGGGTTGACCGCCTCCCCCGCCTTTAACCAGCTTGGCCAGCTCGCGAACGATTTTACCGGCGTCCAGTCCACGCTCTTTTACCAAATTATCGCTGATCATTACTGAAATATTAGGTTTACCGCCAATTTCAGCAGCCGTTACCAGGAAAAGGCTGTCTACTTCATTGCGCAGGGCAAAGGCCAGGTTCTTTACAGCTTCGGCACTTTCCAGCGGAACACGGCGGGCAATAAAGTTGATGCCCCCTACATTTTCCACCACGGTTTTCAGCCAGGCTTTTACCTGCAACACCTGTGCATTTTCCAGTGCTTCCAGTCGTTTTTGCAGGGTATCTTTTTCAGCTAATAAAGCTTCAATGCCTTTTTTTAAATCACGTGAATTATTCAGCAGGGTTTTGGCTTCTTCCACAAGTTCCAGCTGGGTATAAATAAACTCTTCGGCTTTATCGGCGGTAATGGCCTCGATACGGCGCACCCCGGCAGCCACCGAAGTTTCAGCGGTAATTTTAAAGAAACCTATCTGGCCGGTGGCGGGTACGTGTGTACCCCCGCACAATTCCATGCTGTAGTTCTTGTCAAACGTGATTACCCGCACGGTTTCGCCGTATTTCTCACCGAACAACGCAGTGGCACCCTGTGCCTGTGCATCGGCAATGGGAATGCTGCGCTGCTCGTTCAAAAGAATATTCTCACGGATCTTCTGGTTTACTATCTGCTCTACTTTCCGCACTTCTTCCTCGGTCATTTTAGCAAAGTGTGAGAAGTCGAAACGCAGGTAATCCGGGGCTACCAAACTACCTTTCTGGTTCACATGCTCGCCCAACACGCGTTTTAATGCGGCATGAAGCAAGTGTGTAGCGCTGTGGTTATCAGCAATTAACCTGCGACGGTCGGCATCCACCTGGGCGGTAAATGTAGCCTCCGGGTTTTCAGGCAACTGCGCAGCGATATGGATGATTAAATTGTTCTCTTTCTGGGTGTCGGTAATGGCAATTTTCTCGTTGGCGCTCTGTATATACCCGGTATCCCCTATCTGCCCGCCGCTCTCAGCATAAAACGGGGTTTTGTCCAGTACGATCTGGAAAAACTCCTTATTCTTGGCAGATACCTTGCGGTAGCGCATGATACGTGCCTCTGTCGTCAAAGCATCGTATCCTACAAACTCCGTCTCGGCATTATCACCCTGAGCTTGTCGAAGGGTCACCCAATCATCCTTGCTTACCTCGGCAGCTTTGCGAGAACGGTCTTTTTGTTGTTGAAGGAGGTTGTTAAATTCTTCATCACCAACTAATCCGCCTGTTTCCTGAACAATTAATTTTATTAAATCTAGTGGAAACCCATATGTATCGTAAAGTTCGAAGGCAAACTTACCGTCTACATACATTGCGGTAAAACCTTCTTCCAAATCA
>DASPJH010000178.1:0-4299 GCA_035628715.1 Bacteroidia bacterium | reverse complement strand
AGGCGCCGCCTCCAGTTCTTTCAGCTTATCGGGCTTCACCCGCCAAACACCAATGGCTGATGGGAACCTGTCGGCCTGGTACTGATAATTGGCTGCAAACAGGTAACCCAGTTTTACGCGGGCACTGTCTCCCCTGCCTTTATTTTTCACAATTAATGGCCCCATCGAAAACAATTCCGCATAGTTATTATGATATTTATCAAACATGCTGGAACTTAATAGTTGTATAGAGTTATGTTTGAACAGGCCGGGCCGGGGAGTGGCTACGGTTATTGCTGCACCAGTAAAATCACCGTATTCAGCAGATATGCCGCTTTGGATAAGCGAGACATTATCCAGCGCAGAAAGGGGAAAGCTCCCCAATCCATTGCTCAGCGTAATTCCATTCCAGTAAGTTTGTACAGCTCCCGGACGGTTTCCTCCTACTGACATTGCGAAACCTTCAGGAGCAAAAACGCCCGCATTCTGGTTTACAACAGCTTTTAAATCATTCAGAAAAGGAAGGTTTTTGATACTGTCCCTGCGGATAACTGGATCTGGAATAAAAGGACACTTATATACAATAGAATGCTCAACGGTAACTCCACCACTAATGTATACTTCTTCAGGTAACAGTACGGTTAGGTCAGTAATTCTATCAGCATATATACGTACCGCTTTAATATTATAAGTAGCATACCCTATAAAAGAAACTTTTACATCACAGAAACCTTCATTAAGATCTCTGACACGGGCAACTCCTGTAGAGTCAGTTACGCCTCCTGTTTTTAAAGCACCTTCTCTCCAGACACCCACGTTAACATATTGCAGAGGCGTACCTGTTAACGAGTCATTCACCGTCACTCTTAACTCACCATTAGTTACTTGAGCGGCGGCTAAAATTGGGGCAATAAGGTATCCTAAAAGGTAAATAATCCTTCTCATAAATAATTTAATAATTAAAATTTTAAAATAATTTTTAGCGCGCCATTTTTACAGGCGCGAACAGGAAGATTTTACCCCGGCCGGGATTTAACTACAGCTGTTTTATTTTTTCAACCAGGCTGTATGATATTTTGTAATACGATTCATGTGTCCATCCTCCGATGTGACTTGTAACTAAAACGTGGGGAAAGGATAAGAGGTTGTAAAAATTTGATTTTTCTTCTTCAAAATAGGTTGAAAAGTTTTCATTTTCCAGCACATCCAACGCAACTCCGCGCAGTTTACCGGTTTGCAATGCATTAATAATATCAGCGATTATTATAATTTTTCCCCGGGAAAGATTTAATAAATAAATATTTTTTTTAAACCGGTTTAAATAACCGGTATTAACCATGTGTTTGGTTTCAGCGGTAAGGGGAATATGGAAGCTGAGAATGTCTGCCTGCTCAAATAGCTCATCCATGTTGCACTCTTTCACCAGCGCAGTGCCATACCCTGACTTATATTTATCATACGCAAGTAGTTTGCACCCAAAGCCTGATAGCTTTTGCGCAAAGGCGCTACCCGTATTACCATAGCCTACAATTCCCACCGTCATGGAGGACAGCTCATACCCCCGGTTGCCCTCGCGGTCCCAAACCCAGTTGCGCACTTCAAGGTACGATTTATGGATATTGGCCAGCAGGCTCAGTAGCATACCCACTGCCTGCTCAGCTACGGCATCTCGGTTGGCTTCAGGTGTGTTAAAGCAGGTAACGCCTTTTTCACCGGCATAGCTTACATCAATAATCTCCAACCCGCTGCCCGCCCTGCCTATAAACTTCAGCTTTGCGGCACGGTCCAGCATTTCCCTGTCCACTATTGTTTTGGAGCGAACTATTAAACCTTGGTAATTGCTAATACACTCAAGTATTTCAGCGCGCTGTATCTCGGGGCGGTAATCAAATGCATAGCCCATCCCCGGTAACTGTTCAGTAAAGTACGGATGTACGTCGTCTATTATCAGTACGGTGCCTTTGCTCATTGCCACATGGGATAATATTCCAGCCTGATTTTTTCATGGAAGAATATTTTGGCCGTATTTTCAAAAGAAGTGGTGTAATCCGAAACGTAGAACCGGTAAGCAGGTTTGTCTTTACCTATATACAGCATGCTCTTTTGTTTCAGTACCTGCTCTACCTTCTGGGCCACTACATTGGCTGAATCAACAATAGGAATGTTTCTTTTTTCCTGTTTATAATATTTTTCCACCTGGCCTTGTATCAGCGGATAGTGGGTGCAGGCCAGTATCAGTGCATCAATGTTGGCCAGCGGCTTTTTTGACAGGTAATCATTAATAATCGTCTGGCTGATGTTGTTGTTGAAATACCCCTCTTCAATCATGGGCGCCAGCAAGGGAGTAGCCAGTTCGGTAGTTTGCAGATGGGGGGCCAGACTTTTTATTTTTTTTGAATAGCTCCGGGTGCTAACGGTGCGCTTAGTCCCTATAATTCCTACTTTGCCTTTTCCCACCCTGTCGCGCACATGTTCTACCACAGGATCAATTACGTTTATAAGCAATTCTTTATCTTCAAATTGTGACAGCAGGGTTTTATAGCCAACTGCCGAAGCCGTGTTACAAGCTATAACCACCATTTTGCATTGTTGCGATTGCAGGAAGGATGCTATCTTTTTTGAGTAATGTTTAATTGCTTCGGCTGATTTATCGCCATACGGAAGGTGAGCAGTGTCGCCAAAATAAATAAAGCTTTCGTTGGGAAGCCTTTTAGCAATGGCGTTAGCTACGGTAAGCCCGCCAATGCCTGAATCAAATATCCCAATGGGATGGCTGTTATCCTGTTTCAAAACAATGCAAAGTAACATAAGACATGACATATTTTTAAAATAGTCGGGTATAAAACAAAAAACCCCGCATTTGCGGGGTTCTTGCAATCAGTTTGGCTTATTTAATATTCATTTTCTTTTTCACATCTGCCAGCAGGTTATCTGCCGGGGGCATATACAGAAGTCCACCCATTGATGCATCAATTACATACGAGTACCCTTTTTCTTTTGCCACTTCAGCTATGGCAGCTTTCACCTTGTTATACAAAGGTTCGTAAATCTCCTGTTGCTTCTTTTGCAAGTCGGCCTGGGCTTGTTGTTCCAGTTGGCTGTACCGTTGCATTTCAGTCTGGTAATCATCCTTCAGCAGGTTATAAAAAGGGTCGCCGGTAGGCTCGGTATTTTTATTCCTTTGCATCATCCTGGTAAGGCTGTCAGCAATACTTTGTATCTTTTCTTCTTTAGCAGCTAATGCTTTTTGCCATTTAACCTGTGTTTCCTGGATAACTGTATCAGCTTTCTTTTTCTCAGGCATCACCAGCAACAGCGAGTCAGTATATATATATGCAATTTTCTGCTGTGCGTTGGCTGCGGTAGCAAATGTGATAAGGGCGAAAGCCACCATTACGGTTTTCATAAGTTTTTTCATCTTTTATTATCTTTTCTGTTTTGCTGGTTTATACACAAAAAGCCTGCAAAGGTAAACACTATTTCTATTTATTTCTGTTCACCCTGTTCTTCTTCAGGGGCTTGGCCGGGGCTTTCACTGGTTGGGTCTACTCCTAATTCTTCCAGTACCTCGTCACTGCGGTCATATTTAGGATTCGATACCAGCATGGTAATGCAGCCGGCTTTATCAAAAATAAAATCAAGGGCGTTGTCCTTGGCCACTTTTTGTATTGCTTCAAACACCTGGTCCTGTATTGGCTTAATAAGTTCCTGGCGTTTTTTAAACAGCTCACCGTTCACCCCAAATTTTTCTGCCTGGTAATCTTTAAGTTCCCTCCTGCGCTTATTTATTTCATCTTCGCGCTGCTTTATCACATCATCGGTCAAAAGCACTCTTTCCGATACCAGGTTCTGCTCCAGCTTCTGTATTTCCTCTTTTTTCTTTTCTATTTCCTTTTCCCACTGCTCAGAGTGAAAGTTAAGCTCGGTTTGTGCAGCTTTGTATGAAGGCAGCTGGTTTAAAATGTATTCTGTATCCACATAAGCAAACCTTTGGCCAAAAACAGGTATGCAAACCAAAAATGCTATAACTGAGAGTATATTCTTCATTCTTCTTAAAATTGTTGACCGATAAAAAAGTGCACCTGGCCTTTGTTGCTGCCTGGTGTATAAGGGTTTTCATCAAATCCGTATCCCCAATCTATACCCAGTAGCCCGAACATAGGCAGGAATATACGCACACCAACGCCACCCGAACGTAAAAGGTTGTAAGGGTTGTAGTCCTTAAACCGCAACCAGCTGTTACCCGCCTCGGCAAAGGTTAACAAATATATGGTTGCCTGCGGATTTGGCGAAATACGGTAACGCAATTCCATTGTAAAT
>DASPJH010000177.1:0-2985 GCA_035628715.1 Bacteroidia bacterium | reverse complement strand
TACTGATAACCACACCTGGACCGAAATAAGTGACAACGGCTATATAACCAACCATGACCCGGAAGGCGATACCCTGTATGGTATAGAAGTAATGGTGCACCCCGAATACCAGGGATTGAAAATTGGCCGCCGTTTGTATGAGTTGCGCCGTCAGTTGTGCGAAGACCTGAACCTGAAAGAAATATTGATAGGGGGGAGGATACCCAATTACCACCTGTTCCAGGAGGAGTTTGGAGCAAGGGCTTACCTGAAGCGGGTAATGGACAAAAAAATAAAGGACCCGGTGGTGAGCTTCCAGCTTTCGCAGGGGTTCCAGCTCCGGAAGATTATTAAAGATTACCTGCCCAGCGACTGGGAAAGCTGTGGGTATGGCATTTTGATGGAGTGGAACAACATTGATTATGTTCCTGAAACGCCGGAGAAAAGCGTGCTGATGAAGAATATCCGTATTTGCTGTATACAGTATGAATTACGGAAGATTGCTTCGTTTGAAGATTTTGCCACTCAGTGCGAGTTTTTTACCGATGTCGCGTCGAATTATAAATCTGATTTTGCTCTTTTCCCTGAATTATTCACCACCCAGTTATTATCATTTATGGGCGTGGGAGAAAGCATAGAAGATAATATACGCAAGCTGGATGATTATACGGGTGATTATGTAAACCTGTTTTCAAGACTCTCGCTGGAATATAATATTAACATCATTGCCGGTACCCACCTGGTTGTTGAGGGAGACAATTTGTACAATGTGGCCTATTTGTTTAAGAGAGACGGAACCTATGAAAAACAATACAAAATTCACGTCACTCCTAACGAATCAAAATGGTGGGGTGTGAAGGCGGGTAGTGAAATAAAAGTATTTAATACCGATTGCGGTAAAATTGGTATAAATGTTTGTTATGACGTTGAATTCCCGGAAATATCGCGCATCATGGCACAGAAAGGGGCTAAAGTGATTTTTGTTCCGTTTTGTACGGATGAGCGCCATGGCTACCTTCGGGTGAAACTGTGCTCACAGGCAAGGGCTATTGAAAATCAGATTTATGTTGCCACTGCAGGAACTATTGGCAACATTCCCTCTGTAGAAAACATGGATATAAACTATGCACAGTCAGGTATTTACACCCCCAGTGACTTTGCCTTTCCGCCGGAAGCAGTGGCGGGTGAGTGCAGCCCCAACCTGGAAACGGTGGTAATCGCCGACCTTGACCTGGCTACGCTGGAGCGTACCCGCAAAAGCGGAACTGTTACCAACTGGCGCGACCGCCGCGAGGATATGTATAAAGTGGTGGAAGTTGAATAAACAAGGGTAGGTATCCGGGTAAGTTTAAAAAACCGGGTTACCGGGCGGTTGAATCGTTTCGCCGTATTTTATCCGGCTGATGGAAATATTCTTGCAGCAGGTAATTTTGTTAAGAAATAATTTTAATTCCTTTAAAGCAAAAGCCGGTATCAGCAGTGCCGGCTTTTGTTTTTACCGGTAAGCCGGATTATAGCTGATTTCCGGGAGAATAAATGAAGTTTCAGGCAAAGCAACGGTATTATGCCATTTTACATCTTCCTTATAAAGGAATAATATTTGCAATGAGAGTGCTGAGTATGAAAAAAACTACCTTACTGTTTGCGTTTATCTGTGCTGTTATAGCTGCCAAGGCCCAACCCAAGGCGCTTTTTCTTAAATACGACCACGATTTTAAAGAAATCAAAGAGATTGATGGCGTGGTATCAACCGACTTTGTAGTAATGAACATGGGTAACCAGCCGCTACTGTTTACCGAAGTAAAACCTTCATGCGGCTGTACCAAGCCTGAGTGGACTACTGACTCTATTATGCCCGGCGACAGTGGGTTTATCCGGGCAATTTTTGATCCTGCTAATCTGCCTGGCCCGTTTGAAAAGGTGATTTATGTGCGCACTAATGGAGTCCCTGCTTCAATGACGCTTATTTTCAGGGGAAATGTTATTCCCAAACCATTTGAAGTTGAAGATAAATATCCGTTGCAATTCGGGAATTTGAGGATTGATAACAATTTTGTATCGTTTGGAGAAAGCTATTCAGGCGAAATAGATTCGGCCTCCTTTAAGGTGTTCAACCAGGGCGAAACTGATATATGGATAAAAGACGTTGTGAATGTGCCGCCTCATGTGAATTTCGAAATGCCCAGCCTTAGGTTAAAAGCCAAAGAAGAAAGCATTATTAAAATAAAGTTTGATACCAAGGCCAGCGGACACTGGGGCGAGAAAAATTATGTATATTATTTGAATACCAACGACCCCGGGTCGAGCAATATTTCTATTTTCGCTAATATTCACATCCGCGAAAAATTTAAAAAACGGTCTAAGAAAGAACTGGAGAAAGCACCCAAAATTGAGGTGGATGCCCAGATGCTTTACCTGGGAAAAATTCTGAAAGGCGACTCTATCACCTTCCAGTACACCGTTACCAATATGGGCAAAGAAAAACTGGTTATCCGGGCTGTAAACACACTTTGTGGCTGTACCGTATCGTCAGTAGATAAGATGGAACTGAAACGTGGCGAAAGCACCATTGTGCGCGGTACCTTCCACTCCGAAGGCCGGGAAGGTGAGCAGGAAAAGTACATCACGATTGTATCCAATGACCCCGTGACTCCTGAATTGAGGTTGGGTTTCCGCTCTGAGGTGGTAACCAATCCCAACGCACTTAAATATTAAATATCGCTAATTTTTTTCATAAGTTAAATCCCCTGCAGGGCAACCGGCAGGGGATTTTTTGTTTAAATGTTACGGATACCCGGGTGTAATTAAAAACAGCAATCACTTTTATAAAACCTACCTTGCCCGCAAATAGTGATAAAGGATGTGTTTTTCTTCTGAGGTGAGTTTTAGTGCAGGTGCAGTATTAGCTGGTGCAGGCATAATTTCTTTAAAGTTGGTTTCAAAGCCGTGGCAAAAACCGTTTGCCGCAATTCCCCTGATTTTTGCTGTACAGCAAATTTCTGAAGG
>DASPJH010000176.1:0-5400 GCA_035628715.1 Bacteroidia bacterium | reverse complement strand
AGGACGCTCGCAAACAAAAAGGGAGTATAAAACCAGCGATGAAGGCAGTTTTACTTCCGGCAAACTGGTGATACTGGTAGATGAATCATCAGCATCGGCCAGCGAAATTGTTTCGGGCGCTGTACAGGACTGGGACCGTGGCGTAATTGTAGGCCGCCGCTCTTATGGCAAAGGCCTGGTGCAGGAATCGTTTATACTGAAGGACCGCTCGGCTATACGGCTTACTATTGCCCGGTATTACACACCTACCGGCCGCAGCATTCAGAAACCTTATGACCAGGGATATGATGAATATGAAACAGAAATAGACCACCGTTTTTCATCAGGAGAGCTGGACAACCCTGACAGTATTAAGAAAAACGAAAAACTGGCCTATAAAACTCCTTCAGGACGTAAGGTATACGGCGGAGGAGGAATATACCCGGATGTATTTGTACCGCTTGACAGCGCTCTCCACAATCAACTGGCCACTACGGTTTTCAGAAATGGATTTATATCAAGACTGGCTTATAATTATGTGGACCGCCACCGGAAACGCCTGAAAAAACTGGGCAGCCTTGAAACTTTCAGCAAACAGTTTTCATTTGAAGGAGAACTAAAGGCGGGGCTGGAAAAGCTGCTGGCGGACAGTAAAATCACTTACACTGGAGATGAGTTTAAAGGCGCATTACCTTTGTTTGCCTCTCAGACAAAAGCGCTTATAGCCCGCCAGGTATATGGTAAAAACGCCTACTACCAGGTATTGAACGAAACCGATAACACTTTTGAAATGGCGCTGGAAAGCCTGAAAGACTATGAGGCCATACTAAAAGGGGAAAGCAGTTTGGCCTGGTACAATAAATAATCAAGGCTGTCATTTTACAATTACTATTGATAATGCTACCCGTGTAAGAACTATAGTGTATCAGGTGCACTATCGGCCTTGCGCTTATAGTATTCCAAAACAGAGTCACTTTTTCTCTTATCTTCACTCACCTTGTCCTTAGCCTTTTGCTCTTCACTATTTTCATTCTTTGCTTTACAAGCTGCAGATAGCAATACTGCGGTAAGTGCCAGTAAAATAATTTTTTTCATAACCATAAATATAGGCAAAAAAAAAGAGTGCTCTGAGGCACTCTTAATTTTTTTAGGCTTAAACCCGGATTAGTGGGTGGTTGTACCGGTTGTGGTAGTACCGTTGTTCATGTTGGCTGAATCACCTTTCAATGAATCAGGAGTAGCAGCAGCTTCAGCTTCAGCTTTAGCCCTAGCTTCTTCAGCAGCTATTGAATCTGCACGGTGAATTGAATCAGCACGACGCATTGAATCGGCTTTGTCATCGTGAGCAGGCTTGTTTTTGCAGGCTACGAAAGACATTACAGTAACGATGGTTAACAGAGCAAATACTTTTTTCATTTTTTTTGTGTACATTAAAAAATTCCGTGCAAAGGTAAAAAAAGAATCAGTATATGCAAATGGAGCGTTTATTTTTTTCGGAAAAAAATACGAAGCGGAACCCCTTGAAAATCAAAGTGATCACGCAATTTGTTTTCAAGAAAGCGCCGGTAAGGTTCTTTTATGTACTGCGGCAAATTGCAGAAAAATACAAGGGTGGCAATTTTAGTTTTAAGCTGCGTTACGTATTTAATTTTTATATATTTCCCTTTATTGGCGGGTGGCGGCGTATTTACTATCAGCGGCAGCAAAAATTCATTAAGCTCATGGGTAGGTATGCGCCTTGAAAGGTTTTCGTATACGCGGTTAATAGATTCCATGGCTTTAAAGATGCGTTGCTTCTCCAATGCAGAGATAAATATCACCGGGTAATCGGTAAACGGGGCCGTTTTCTTTTTAATAGCCTCCTCATAGTCTCTGGCGCTGTTGGTATTCTTTTCCGCCAAATCCCATTTATTCACCAGCACCACAATACCTTTATTATTTTTCTCGGCCTGTGCAAAAAGGTTCAGGTCCTGGCTCTCAATCCCCTGGGTGGCATCCAGTAACAGCACACATACATCGCATTCTTCAATCGCCTTAATAGAGCGGATTACAGAATAAAACTCAATATCCTCGGTTACCTTCCCTTTTTTACGGATGCCTGCCGTGTCAATCAAAAGATATTCATGCCCGTATGCTTTATACAGCGTATGGATGCTATCGCGCGTGGTACCGGCTATAGGTGTTACAATATTACGTTCCTCGCCTAAAAGGGCATTGATCAGTGATGATTTGCCAACATTCGGACGGCCTACAATGGCTACCTTAGGAATATTTTCCGCCCCTTCGTCTTCTTTTTCTTCCGGCTGCGCTTTCAGGCGCGCAACTACCTCATCCAGCAGTTCACCTGTACCGCTGCCAGTCATAGAAGATATCGGGTACACTTCACCCAACCCAAATGAATAAAACTCGGCGGTGTAAGCCAGCCGGTCATTGTTATCCACCTTATTGGCCACAACCAGAACCGGCTTTTTAGATTTACGCAGCAACGCAGCAAAATCACTTTCCAAATCGGTTATGCCTGTAGTCACATCCACCAGGAATATGAGAACATCGGCTTCGTTAATGGCGATTTTTACCTGGTTGCGTATGGCAGACTCAAATACGTCTTCACTACTCGGCACGTATCCCCCGGTATCAATCACAGTAAACTCAAAATCTGTCCATTCCGCTTTTCCATAATGGCGGTCTCTTGTTACACCGCTTACATCATCAACAATGGCCTTACGCTCGCCTACCAGGCGGTTAAACAGTGTGGATTTGCCCACATTAGGCCGGCCAACAATGGCCACAATTCTTCCCATAATAATTACTAAACCTGCAAAGGTACAACCTCCGTTTCATGTTTACTGTTTTTAGTTTGAATAACCCGTCGGTGAGGCTGTCATTTGCCCCCCAGGTAGGATTTCCCGACCCATAGGACAGGATTTTAATTTACGGTAACACAGTCCTGAATGAGTAAAAATGGGTGAAATCTGATTTATCTCATTTGTTTATACAACAAAATTTGAAGATTTTCGTCTTTTAATCCAAGTACCCTACCGATGAATCTAAAAACGATACTCCTTATAGCCCTTGTAATTATTGCATTGGCCGGAGCTTATGTATGGTTTTTTGTATATAACAAGAAGCATACTAACATTGAAAATGAAAAGGCCGATTACAAGGTTACAGATATAGAGCTGGTGAAAGAGTTTGAAGCGAACTTTGACAGCGCGCACAAAAAATATAACAACAAAGTAATTGAAATAACCGGTACCGTTGCCAGGGTTGATAAAGTGGGACAGGGTGATTCATTAAGCTCGATTACGTTTACGCCTTCAGCTGAATACGAAATACTTTGCGAGGTATACAGCAAATACCATAAAGATGCACAGGCCCTGGCCGGCAATGATAAAATAGTTTTAAAGGGACTATATATCCTGGCGGAAGAGCCCGACCCCATGTTTGAAGCTTCAGGAAGCATCAAACTGAAAAAATCATCATTTGAAAAGAAACAGTAACAGTACAGGAACTCATTTTGTGAAGAAACTATCCATTATAGCCCTTTTGTGCCTTTTTGTTGTGGCTGTAAACAGCTGCCGGCACGAAATACCGAATGTTCCGCCCGGCAATACAACCGGGGGAAACACCAATAATCCACCCGGGGGAGCCAATACCTGCAACCCCGACTCCGTGTATTTTGAGAACGATATACTGCCCCTGCTTACTTCCAGCTGCGGTCTGCCAGGCTGCCACGATGCAGCTACACGAACCGAAGGCCTGAACGTTACCACTTATAACGGTATAATGAACAGCGGTAAAGTGAAGGCCGGCGACATTGACGACAGCGATTTGATTGAGGTAATTCACGAAACCGACCCCGACGACCGTATGCCACCGCCGCCATACAACCCGCTTACGGCCGACCAGAAAGCTAAAATAACCAAGTGGGTGCAGCAGGGTGCGCGGAACAACAAATGCAACAGCGGTTGCGACACTGCCCAGTTTGCGTATGCCGCCAATGTTAAGCCTATTATCACCAACCGTTGCCTGGGCTGCCATAGTGGTACCTTCCCCTCGGCAGGTGTAAGCCTTGTTAACCATGGTGATGTGCAAACCTATGCCAACAGCGGCCTGCTGGTTGGCACCATATCTCACGCACCGGGCTATAAGCAGATGCCCTACGGGCTTACTAAAATGCCTGACTGTGAGATAACCATTATACGTAAGTGGGTACTGGCCGGGGCACCCAATAATTAAAAAAACCAACAAAAAACTGGCATAGATTTTATTTCGTACAACAGCAAAAACAGATCATGAAAAAATCAATATTAGTAGTGGTAATGGCCCTTATTTCGGCAGCCACGTTCGGTCAGAAATATTTCACTAAAACCGGTCACGTCTCCTTCTTCTCAGACGCTGCGCTGGAGGATATTGAAGCGCACAATTATCAAACCACGGCATTGCTTAACTCATCAACAGGTGCAATGGCATTTAAAGTTCCCATTAAAGGTTTTGAATTTAAAAAAGCCCTGATGCAGGAACACTTTAATGAAAATTATATGGATTCGGATTCATTTCCCGAGGCCACTTTTGACGGAACCATTGAAGACCTGAAAAAGGTAGATTTTACAAAAGCCGGAACTTATGATGTAACCGTAAAAGGTAAGCTTACCATTCATGGTGTAACAAAAGAAGTTAGTGTTCCGGGTAAAATTGTGGTAGACCCTGATAAAAAAGTAACCACCAACGCTACCTTTAAAGTGGCGCTAAAGGATTACAACATTAAAAATGACAAGGTGCAAAACATTTCCAACGATATTGAAATACGGGTAAATGTTGAAATGCCTAAAAAATAATTAACCCTGAAATTATTGGAAACCGGTTAAAACCTCTTTTCGGATGGTACAAACCGGTTTCTTTTTTATACCTGATATGAATAAACTGATTATTGCAGCATTTGTACTTTCGCTTAGCATACAATCATGCTACTACGATAACGAAGAAGAACTATACCCGCAATCCGGTAATTGCGATACTGCTGCAATTACTTATTCGGGCAAAATTGCCCCTATGGTAGCGTCGCGGTGTGCATTATCAGGATGCCACGGTGCCGGTTCAATGAACGGTGATTTTTCCTCCCACGCTACTTTTAGCGCTTTCCTGGATACTAAAAAAGCCAACCTGGTTGAGTCCATTAATTTTCGGGGGCCCAAACCTATGCCCCAGGGCGGAGTGAAAATGCCGGCCTGTGATATACAACATTTGGAAACCTGGATAAACAACGGTTATCCCAATAATTAATACTGTATGAAAAAAACTCTACTTACAGCCTTTATAGCTGCTATGGGCTTTGGAGCGTATGCCCAGCCCGGCGGGTTGCTGGATGAACTGAACGAACTGGATGACGACAGCCTTAAAACCGACTATACCATAGCCACT
>DASPJH010000175.1:0-3428 GCA_035628715.1 Bacteroidia bacterium | reverse complement strand
TTTGTGTAAACCGTAGCTGAAATCTCCATAGGGCTGGATTTTAATCCAGCCCGCAAGCAAAAAAAATCCCTTCCTCGAATGAGAAAGGGACTACTTAAATAAGTTGGTTTAGGTATTATTTCCCCAGGTATTTTAAAAACTCCAGTTTCGTTGAAGGATCATTAAACCGGCCGCAATAATCAGATGTGGTTGTAACGCTGGCCGTGTCCTGCACACCGCGGCTGGCCACGCAATAGTGTACTGCCTCAATCACCACGGCAACGTCGTCCGTATTCAGTGCTTCTCTCAGTTCGTTGGCAATTTGCCGGGTCATGCGTTCCTGCACCTGCGGGCGGCGGGCATAATAATGCACAATGCGGTTTATTTTGCTCAGCCCTATCACCTCGCCATTGGGTATATATGCCACATGCGCCTTGCCCACAATAGGCACAAAATGATGCTCGCAGTAGCTAAATACTGTGATATCCTTCTCCACCAGCATCTGCTTGTATTTATAGCGGTTTTCAAAATGCGTCATGGCAGGTTTGTTTTTGGGGTTCAGCCCGCTAAAAATCTCCTTAACAAACATTTTGGCCACGCGGTGCGGGGTTCCTTTCAGGCTATCGTCGGTAAGGTCAAGTCCCAGCACATACATTATTTCCTTAAAGTGTTTCTGTATCAGCTCTATCTTCAGGTCATCATCCATTTCAAAAGCATCCTCTCTCAACGGTGTTTCGTGCGATGTAGCTAAGTGGTTCTCACCCAATGCTTCCCTATCCTCATTATTGTCCTGAGTATTCAACATAATTTCGTTCGGTTTCATACAAGGTAACGGTTAGTTCTAATTTTTTATCAATCCGGCTGCGTAATTTATTCCATATAACTGCGGCAATGTTTTCCGCTGTGGGGTTTAAATTCTTAAATTCTTCTGTGTCCAAATTCAGGTTTCTGTGGTCAAAACGTTCCTCCACCTCTTCTCTTATAATATCCTTCAGCACCTTCAAATCCATCAGGTATCCACTCACAGGGTCCACCTCGCCCGTAAGCTTTGCCACCAGTACGTAGTTATGCCCGTGATAATTAGGGTTATTGCACAGCCCAAAAAACTCCCGGTTTTTCTCATCGCTCCACTGAGGTACATGAAGTCTGTGTGCGGCGTTAAAGTGGGCTTTGCGGGCAATGGATATCCTCATTCAGAGCGGTATTTAATAAGCTGTCGGGCTGATACCCAACAAAATGTCATTTAAAATAATCGGAGAGTTACACCTCAATTTTCCGGTCGGCAAAAATACGCAAAAACCATGCAAAAAATTTATGGCACGTTTAGCATAAAAATTGTTTCAGCAAAACTGTGATGATTATCAACTTACAGCGGGTGGCATAAAGACCGGGAATGTGAATGAGGGGCTGTAGGGTGGCAGGCACACTGGCGTACTGTAATAAGTACAGATTAACAAAAGTAAATAAAGTAAAGCACAACAAAATCCCGGCTTTTCCGGGGTTTTGAACCAAAAAGTTAAACAGATAGAGTATGACACAGATGGAATTTAGCCTCATGGTTCAGAAGGAGTCTAACTCGCTTAAGAGTTACGCTTACCAGCTGACCCGGAACACAGAAGATGCCAATGATTTGGTGCAGGAAACCATGCTGAAAGCATTTACTTACCACAGTAAGTTTGCCGAGGGCACTAACCTTAAAGGGTGGCTTTACACTATCATGAAAAACAGTTTTATCAATAATTACCGTCGCCTTGTAAAGCGCAATACGTTTATTGATACCACTGACAATACGTATTATATTGATAGTCCGCTGCATGTAACTGAAAACCATGCAGAGCATAAGTTTATGATGAGGGATATGGAAGAGGCTATTGAAAGCCTGCCCAACGACCTGAAGAAAACTTTCAGCATGAACTATAAGGGTTTTAAATACCACGAAATAGCAGAAATACTGAATACCCCAATAGGAACCGTTAAAACCAGGATTTTTGTTGCCCGCCGCATGTTGCGCAAAAAACTGCACGGCTACGGAAAAGCCTATGGTTTTAAAGAAGCCTGATTGCTTTAAGAAATTGCTGTTAAAGCCCGTCTCTTCCCTGCCTGCATAAAAAACAGGGAGGGAAGAGCAGGCCAATAACCTGGAAATATTTTAAACAGCTGTGAAAATATTTCCCCAATCAGGAAAAAAAATCAACAGGAATATCCGTAAAAATTTTTTTGAATTTTTATTCCTTAAAATAATTTCACTGATATTCCCGTGGAAAATATTCCCCACATTATCATGAAGTGGTAAAGATCTATAAAGCAGTATATAATAGGGCCGCCTGGGTAAACCGCCCTATAATTTTTCTTAAAGGCGTTAATACAAGTATAACAACAGTATATTCTAACTTGTTTTAACTGTAGCCAAATCTTTTATAAAGAGAAGGGTAACATGTTCCTTTCTTCTTTTGGCGTTTACATAACGTACACGTATTTTTACCACCGCTAGCTAATAAGCCATAGGCTGGTGTTGGTTGTAAGCTCAATATATTATGAAATACCTGTACCTGCTGCTCAATATCGGTTTTGTATTGTTTCCGCTGGTATTTACTTTCCATTCAAAAATTAAATTTTATCGTAAATGGAAATACCTGTTGCCAGCCATATTAATAATGGCTGCTCTGTTTTTAATTTGGGACTATTTATTTACCGAATGGAGAATATGGACCTTTAATGAAGACTATATAACAGGCATTAAATTTTACGGGCTTCCGCTTGAAGAGATATTGCTTTACTTATGCATCCCCTACAGCTGTTTATTTATTTACGAAACGCTGATTATATACAATGTAAAAAACTACCTGCGAAGGGCACGGCTTGTGTCTTGGGTGATTATTACGGGCTTAATAGTCGCCTTATTCTTCACCTATAATTATTTATATACCGGAGTCAGTTTTTTACTTGCCATTGCTTATTTGTTTCAACTGGTGGTAATTCACCGGGTTAAGTGGCTGGGACGTTTTTATATGGGTTATATAGCGTCGCTGGTTCCGTTTTTAATTTTTAACGGGGCGCTCACCGCCCTGCCGGTAGTAATTTATAACGATACGGAAATCATGGGCATCCGCTTGTTAACAGTACCTTTAGAGAACCTGGCACATTTCTTCCTGGTGCTTCTGGTTACAACTGCGCTTTACGAGCGTTTTCACGGGCGCTACAAACCCATTGTAGATGAAGACGAAGCAGTTATTGATCACGCAGACATCCAGGCGCCTGATACTCTGCAACAATAAATATTGTATTGCATGCCTCACTACACCCTGTGGTTAACATTCAACACCTGGTAAAGTGGTGCAATTCTTCATTAAAAAATATCCTTCTGAGCGATAGCAACCTTTAAAAACAACCATCATTACGGAATTTTTTTTGATGGAAACCAGGCAGAAAAAAGGAGGCTCTTATGGCTA
>DASPJH010000174.1:0-2871 GCA_035628715.1 Bacteroidia bacterium | reverse complement strand
CCACAGGCACAGTTGACACCATGAATGTGGGCAGCTACATCATCAGCTACGATGTTACTGATAGCGCCGGTAATGTGGCGTTTACCGTAACACGTACCGTAACCGTAACACCGGATACTACTAAACCAGTAATGACACTTGTGGGCAATGCGCACGATACCATTACTGTGTTCTCATCGTATACGGACCTGGGTGCCACTGCTACCGACCTTGTGGACGGTAACCTGGATGCCAGTGTAAGTGTACTCAGCAACAACCTCGACAGCTCAAAAGTGGGCACCTATACTATTACCTATACGGTAAGCGACCTGAGCGGTAACATTGCCTTTATTTCAAGGCTGGTCACCGTGGTTGATACAGTGCAGCCTACTATTTTGCTAACCGGCAACAACCCGCTGATATGGCTGGTGAAAGTACCGTATGTAGATCCCGGTCATACCGTAATTGATAACTACGATACAGGCCTGGTGGCTACCATTACAGGAACTGTTAACTACAATGTTCCCGGTACGTACCAGTTGTTCTTCAACGTGGTGGATAACAGCGGCGACAGCGCTGCAACCGTTATCCGTACCGTTATTGTGGCCGATACAGTTAAGCCGCTGGTTGACCTGGTTGGTCCCGATACAATTACAATGGACGTATTTACATCGTACTTTGAGTTTGGGGCTACTGCCACCGATAACTATGATGTTACACTGCCTGCCGTATCGGTACTGGGCGCTGTGGATACTGCACTCGTTGCTGACCAGGTGCTGAAGTATATTGTAACTGATTCTTCAGGCAATACTTCTGATACTGCTATACGCATTGTAAAAGTTGTTGACCGTGTAGCGCCTGTAATTATAGTTCACGACCCGATTGTAATACAGCGTACACAGCCCAAGCCAACACTGGCCGACTCAGTGGATTACTCGGATAACTACTATCCCAAGCAGCAGCTTACCCTTAACATTACTGAAAACATTGATGTGAATGTGGAAGGCTACTATACCGTGGAGTATACCGTTAGCGATCCGTCAGGAAACGTTAGCCAGGTAGCCAAAGGGTTTGTAATTGTTACCCGTGCTGTGGGTATACTGCCTCCGGTGATTAATGATAACGCTGTTAGTGTGTATCCCAACCCTGCTTCCGATAAGGCGTATGTTTCAATGAATTTCATTCGCGAAACCAACGCTACCGTAACTGTGTACAGCATTACCGGCCAGAAAGTGCTGGAGGCCGCGCCACAGGGAAGCTTTACAGAAAAAACAGTGGAACTGGACCTGACCAGCCTGAGTGCAGGGCAATATTTTGTCCGCATTGAAGGCGCTGATGGTGTAGTTACCAAAAAGCTGGTGATTACCAACCGGTAATTACTTGTTTAGACTTCTATATAAACAAAAAGGCGCCCTTGCAGGCGCCTTTTTTGTTTTGTTGCCGGGCTGGCCCCTTCAGGGGTCGGGGGTATGATAATCTAAACCCCTAAATCCCCTAAAGGGGACTTTCGCCAGGATGGTACGACAATGCTTCCAATTATCGTTAATCGTAGCATCCTGGCTGGCCCCTTTAGGGGTCGGGGGTAAAGCGTTTACTTTTTACAGTATAATGGAATAAATCACCATGAAATCTTCAATGTTTTATGGTGCAAAACCGACCATTTTTAAAAATGCTAAGGGGTTGCGTTTAAACACTACTGATGCTGAACAATTGGTTTGGGAGCATTTATCTAATAATAAATTAGGCGTCAGATTTAGGAGGCAGCATCCCATACAGAATTTTATTGCAGATTTCTATTGCCATAAAGCAAAGCTGGTTGTTGAAATTGACGGAAGCATTCACAATCTCGAGGAAAATGCCGAATACGATAAAGGCAGAGAGTTTGAGCTAAGAAGCTTAAATCTAAAGATATTACGTTTTACCAATTCGGAGGTGTTTAAGGATATAAGAAATGTTATTGATACAATCAGGAATAATCTAAACCCCTAAATCCCCTAAAGGGGACTTTCGCCAGGATGGCACGATAATGCTCCCGATTCGCAGTAATGGAAGCTACCTGGTTGTGCCCTTCAGGGGTCGGGGTATGATAATCTAACCCCTAAATCCCCTAAAGGGGACTTTTGCCAGGATGGTACGATAATGCTCCCGATTTGCAGTAATGGAAGCTACCTGGTTGGCCCCTTCAGGGGTCGGGGGTAAAAAAAACTAAACTTTTTATTGCCCAAAACGACAGTTTTCCAATTACAGGTTAGAACAAAACAATTTAACCCATGGAAAATCACATCGAAAATCCTGAAAATCTTATTTTTAATGACTCTAAAGGGGCAGGCGCTGCAAAGCCCGACAGGCTGTTCAGTAACTTTTGGCACCAGGGCGAGTTGGCCGTGTTTTTTGGCAACCAGCAATCCGGTAAATCCCTGTTGGCGGTGCAAATAGCCGAGGCTATCAGCGCTGGCGCAGCCCCGGAAGGCTTTAACCTGGATGCCGAATCACAAAAAGTGCTGTATTTTGACTTTGATAAAAGCGGTTATCACTTCAACCAGCAGTATTGCGGCTACCAATTCAACCCCAACTTCAGGAGGCTGGTGGTGAACAAAAAGAAACTGGATTTTAAACACCTGGCCGAGCAGCTTTTCTTTAACATAGAAGAGCTGATTTGCGAGGAAGGGGCAGAAGTACTGATTTTCGACAGTTTGCCCGTTATTAAATGTTTTGTTAAGGACAGCTATTTCCTGAAAGGCATCCAGCATTTAAAAGAAACTTATGATGTTTCTATTCTCTTAGTCGGTGAAACAAAAAAAGATATAAAAGGAAAACCGTTGCGATTAAACCACCTGGATGCGCACAAACAGCTTTTGGGCTTTGCCGATTCTGTTTTTGCCATGGGATTAA
>DASPJH010000173.1:0-6721 GCA_035628715.1 Bacteroidia bacterium | reverse complement strand
TGTTTTGGGGCATAAAAAAACCCTGCTTGTGGTGGCAGGGTTTTCTATAATTTTATAAAAGTAATTATTCGCCTTTTTCATGCCATACTTTAAAGGCATCATCGGCAAGGCTTTCATTTTTTGCAAAAAACATGGGAAACCATTTCGCACGTCTGTGTTTAGCGCCCTGCATATATCGTTTGCCGGTTGCTGCGCCTTTTACAAGCATTGCAATTACAGAGGCCGACAAACCTGCCGACATAAAAATAAACAGCCACACTTTATCAAACGTTGTAAAAAGTGAGGCAGCAAGCAATAAAGCCGTGCCCATTACTGTTGTAAAAACAGTGAGGGTAACTGCTTTGTCATACTTGTTTCTGTTAAAAATCTCTTGTGCCATCTCTTTAATTCCAGTTTCGTAACTCATCGGTAACGTATTGTTAACACAAATCGGTAACGTATTGTTAACACAAAGTTAACATTAAAGTTTGGTTTATACAATGAAAATTTCATAAATAGGCAAACTTGTGTGAAAATCGAGAGCCTTGTCAATGTTGAATTGCTTGTTAACTACGAGTAATTTAAACTTAAGTTCCTGATTAAGTGTTTTACTATGACACACTGTAAGCATGGAGCCTGATAAACAGCTATCAAACATTTACCACTCACAAACAGCGGAAGACCTTGCCAGGACGTTGAAGTCAGATACTGAACAGGGCCTGGAAGAAAGGGAAGTGGTTGCCCGGCTTGATAAATATGGCCCTAACGCCATAGAAGAAGAAAAGGCAAAAAGTCCGTGGCTCATTTTTATCACCCAGTTTAAGTCACCTATTGTATACATCCTTGTTTTTGCCACAGCGTTGTCTTTCTGGTTTAAGGAGTGGCTGGACGGAATAGCCATCCTTGTGGTGATATTTTTAAACGCCATAGTAGGTTTTTACATGGAATACCAGGCGGAGCAATCTATGAAGGCTTTGCAGAAAATGGTGTCTGTGATGAGCCGTGTAGTAAGGCATGGAAAATTAAAGGAAACGGACACACAAAATTTGGTGCCCGGTGATATAGTATTTTTAGAAGCAGGAGATTTAGTGCCTGCCGACGGCCGCATTGTTAAGCATTCCCATCTGCAGGTTGACGAAGCGCCCCTTACAGGGGAATCTGTACCGGTAGAGAAAGATATTAAAGTTTTGCCCGCCGATACACCCCTTGCCGAACGGATAAATATGGTGTACAAAGGCACTGCTGTAACACGAGGAAACGTATATTTTATGGTGTGTGCTACCGGCATGAAAACCGAGCTGGGTAAAATTGCAAGCATGGTGCAGTCGTCAGTAAAAGCGGCGACACCATTAGAACAAAAGCTGGAGCAGTTTTCAAAACGGCTGATTAAAATAACGCTTTTGCTGGTGGTGGTGATATTTATAGCCGGGTTGCTTAATGGACAAGGCCTGGTGCAAATGCTAAGCACTGCCGTAGCCCTTGCAGTTGCAGCCATACCTGAGGGATTACCGATAGTGGCTACTGTTGCGCTTGCCAAAGGAATGCTGAAAATGGCCCGGCGTAACGTAATAGTAAAGAAGCTTTCGTCGGTTGAAACATTAGGCGGCACTAATGTTATATGCTCAGATAAAACAGGCACACTTACGCAGAATATAATTGAGGTGATTATGCTGAGTACCCCTGCTGGAAATTGGGAGAACGGTCAGGAACTTGATAATTCCAACCATAATATAGCAGAAATTATAAAAGCGGGAGTGCTCTGCAATACTTCTGAAGTATATAATTCAGGAGAGGAAACAAAAGAAGTGGGCGATCCGCTGGAAACAGCCCTGTTGAAATTTGCCGATAATACCGGCAGGTCAGCCAGAGAAATAAGGCAAAGCCATAAAAAGCTTGATGAACAACCCTTTTCATCGGAAACACGGATAATGGCCACATTGCACGAAGGAGAAGGGAGGATAATCATATATGCCAAAGGTGCAGTTGAAGAGGTTTTAAAGAACTGTTCAGAACTGTTAAATGCAAGCAAAAGGGAAACGCTGAATGAGGAAAACAGGCAGCGATGGTTACAAGAATCGGAGGAACTTTCAGCAAAAGGGCTGCGGGTAATAGCCGTTGCAGGCAGGGAAGGAGGGAGTAAAGGAGAAAAGCTTACTGACAACCTGGTTTTTTATGGGTTGATAGGCATGATAGATCCACCTCGAAAAGAGGTGCAGGGAGCCATTGAAGAATGCCGCGAAGCGGGTATTAAAGTGGTGATGATAACAGGTGATCATCCTTCTACAGCTGCAAAAATAGCCACCGATCTGGGTATAATGGAACAGAATACTATTACCATTACCGGCAAGGAGATGAATGACTATGAAAACCTGGGTGAAGATGAGAAAAACAAATGGGTGGAGGCCAGCGTGTTTGCCCGGGTAACTCCCCGGCATAAGCTGGATTTGGTAAAAGTGTACCAGGAAAAAGGCTACATAGTTGGTATGACAGGTGACGGAGTGAACGATGCTCCCGCAATAAAAAAGGCCGATATCGGTATTGCTATGGGCCTCAGGGGTACACAGGTGGCCCAGTCTGTCTCAGATATGGTGCTGAAAGACGATTCGTTTTTATCAATTGTAGCAGCCATACGGTATGGCCGGGTAATATTTGAAAATATCCGCAAGTTTGTTATCTACCTGCTTTCCTGTAACCTTAGCGAGTTGCTGGTTATTTCCGTGATATCCATTTTTAATTTCAGCTATCAACTGCTGCCTTTGCAAATATTGTTTATTAACCTTATTACTGATGTATTGCCTGCATTGGCCCTGGGTGTAACAGGCAGCAGTCTTGAAGTGATGAAAAAGAAACCCCGTAAAACCACCGAGCCCATTGTGGACCGCAAACGGTGGAAGGCAGTTTTTTCATACTCCGTAATAATTTCAGCAGTTAGCATTGCGGCAGTATGGGTGGCAGGTTTAATGTACTCTGGCGCTAACAATAAAGGTGTTTACAATAACGTATTGTTCTTTTCCCTTATTTCCTGCCAGTTGTTGCATGTTTTCAATATGAGTTCGGGCCGAACCAGTCTGTTAAAGTCAGAAGTAACCCGAAACAGGCAGGTATGGTACGCATTGGCTATTAGCGTACTTATATTGGTAATGGTTCATTTTATCCCGCCGGTGGCTGCGGCATTGTCAATAGGCCATTTAACACTGCAGGAGTGGACTATAGTAATAGCTGCAGGTTTTATATCGCTTATAGTAGCGCAATTGGCAAAAGGGATGCAGTTCATAAGACATTAAAGCCCTTCTTTATCCCTTTCACAAACCATACAGCGTTTCAAAGGTTTATAAATTGAAAGGCTTATGCAGGCCTTTAAGGGGAGACAGCTATGAAAACAAAAATACTTATTGTAATACTCTTTTTGTTTGGAAGCGGAAAGCTATACAGCCAGGAAGATCTGGAAACTCATAACGCTTTTATCGGTATCTCATTAGGGCCGAGTATGCCTGTAGGCGACTTTGCCAGCAAGGATATTGATAACCAGTCAGCAGGGTTTGCCAGTTCAGGTGCCATATTTGATATTAATTTCACTTATAACATAAGTAGAAACTGGGGTTTCACAGCATCACTAAGAGGACAGAGTAACCCTTTTGATGAAAATGCTTTTGAAAATGAACTGGAAAACGAAAATCCGGGAACTTTATGGACTATTCACAGTGAGCAATGGAGCATTGGAGGGCTACTGATAGGTGCAGTAAGAGGTATACCTATCAGTGAAGACAGCCGGGTTGAGATAAGAGCCATGTTTGGTTTTTTGCGGGCTACCTTACCCAACGTAGAATGGACCGGCAGGCAAGGATTAATAGAATTAAGCGGAAAAACATATTCTGCTTCCGCTTCGGCCTTCACTGGTCTGATAGGAGTTGGTTACCGTTACAATATAACATCCATGCTTGCTCTTACTGTAAATGCCGATTACCTGGGAGCACAGCCTGAATTCAGGGATGTGAAAACGGCTACTAACTACAATACTGTCCGTCGGGAAACCTTCCGTCAAAAATTTGGGTCCATCAATTTCGGAGTAGGCCTTGGGTTTCTTTTTGACTGAACCGGGTGGCATTAGTATTGCCCAGCCAATGGGTATCATTTTCCCCAATTTTTATAAGGTAGAATACGGCGAAACGCATTTTTCTTTAATTATCAGGTAGTTAATTATAAGGGCATAAAAATTTCAGTATTCCATTTAACTAAATGTTCGAGACTATGACTTCAATATGTAAAAGGCCCTTTCTTAAGGCGGGCGTAATAATAGCCTTGTTTTTCAGCTTTACAATCAGTAACGCTCAATCAGTTTGGACAATAGGTCCCAGGGCTGGAGTTAACTATTCCTGGATAAGCAGGATTGACGGTGCAGAACCAAAAATTAAGTTTACCGGAGGTGCATTTGTCCTTTTTTCAAAATGGGAACATTTTGGTGTGAGCGCTGATCTGTTGTATTCTGCAAGGGGAATGGCGTATGAACAAACAGGTACGGATGTGGGATTATTTAGAAATGAAGTGAACCTTCATTTTATAGAGCTGCCCATACTGGCTACATATTTTTTCAATCCCCGCGAGCATTCTATACGCCCTAAATTATATGCCGGCCCATCTGTTAACTACTTAGTTTTTGGTGAGCATATCGGGGAACACGCCCGCAAAGCTTCTTTTAAAGAACTGGATTATGCCTTGGTAGTGGGTGGCGGCTTTAATTTTAAGCTGGCTTCAAAAATGTGGTTAAATGTTGATGCAAGGTATACACATGGATTTGTGAACATGAATGAGTATTCATGGGTGAGCGATAAAAACAAGGTGTTCAACCGTTCAGTCGGCCTTACTGTGGGGCTTGGCTTTGGAATAGGGGGAGATGGCGGAAGCAATGACGTTCCGGCCGCTGAATAAATTACCTGTTAAATATAATTTCCGTTACGGGTTGCTTAAACCGCAACCCGTTTTTTTATATTAATTTTACAGAAAACACACACTATGTACCATATAGAAATCATTTCGTCCAGCGTAAGGAAGGGAAGGAACAGCCACAGGGTTGCGCAATACCTGCAGTATAAAATCAATTCAGGTACAGTGGCTAAAGCGGTTATTCTGGATTTGATGGAATACAATTTTCCGATATTTGATGAGCGTCTTAAATATCAGGCCAGCCCTACACCGCAAATGCTGGAATATGCCGCCAGAATTAAGAATGCAGACGGGATTATTATTGTAACTCCTGAATATAATGGCGGTTATCCCCCTGCTCTTAAAAATGCTGTTGATTTTCTGTACGAGGAATGGAGACGAAAGCCGGTGGCCATCAGTACCGTATCCGACGGCAGTTTTGGAGGTACGCAGGTAATTACATCCATCCAGTTTACGTTATGGAAAATGAAAGCGTTAACGGTGCCTGCTATGTTTCCCAATCCAAAAGTGCAGGATGTTTACGATGAAAAGGGAGTAGCCAAAAACCCGGCAGAAACCGATAAACGTTCAATGCCTTTTATTGAAGAATTATATTACTGGATAAAGGCTGCCAATAAAATGAAGGAACAATCGGCGGTATAATTTAATTATACGGTTGTTTCGTTATATAACCTGCGTTTTATTTTATTCCGTTTTCTGGAAATTACGCATACTCAAAGACCCACAAGTCCATATAATGCTCCCGTTGCACCTGCCCACCTGGTGGGTACAATAAATGCTATCAAAATGGCAAATATTCCCACGCACACGTAAGAGGTAAATCGGTATAAATGTGCCCGCGTTTCAAATAATTCGGAAGGAGTTAAGTTTAATTCAACAGATTTTTTTGCCCCATGGTTATACAATAAAGCGAAAATGGTGAAAATGGCACAAAATCCAGCGCCGTAGAGGAGCATAAGTAGCGGCACATCATTTGGAGCAATAACAAATTCATTACTTTTTGCTGAGCCGATTATTGAAAACAGGAATTTAAGCGGATAAACAAAAAATAAAACGGTAAATACCAGCACTGCATTCAGTACTAGTGTTTTCAAGTCCTGCAACCCATACCGCCTGAAAAATAAGTTCTGGTAATACCAAACCTGGAAAAGGAGAATAAAACAAATACCAAGGCGAAAAAGCCCGAGAGATTATTAAGCAAATCGTCAAAGTCTTTTGGCACTTCAAGGGATACTACCAGCAATGTTATTGCAAATCCAAACACCGAGTCGCTGAAAGCCTCAATGCGTGATACCTCGAGCCCACGCCAGGTAATTGTATCTTTGTGCATCCGGGCATGGTCAACTATATGTTTCATTACCATATAGTTGCTAATATATATATATTATTCCCAGTTTTTTCATTGTATAATAATCACTTGCATTCCAGGCCGGCCATTTTAAGGCAGCCTGTTCTTTCTTATATGCGCTCAGCTTCACCTGTATAATATCATTGTAGGTTTCCGCATCCGGATAACGGGATAAAAAACGGCGGTATTCAGGTTCGTATTCAAGGGCTGTTAAAAAATTCCTGGTGCTCAAGCAATACCGGCAGGGCGCTGTCGTCTAGCGTCATTAAGAAATTTTTATGTACCACAGCTGAGTCTTTGTGGCTTAAATTGTAACGGGCTATCAGGGCGTCCCAGTTAACAAAACACGACGCCAGCAGTACCAGCAAAACATAAAATCCATTTAGCCGTACCAGGTAATAGCTGCCTTTTTTGTTCCGAGTTTTTATAATAGTGGTTATAATGCCAAAATTG
>DASPJH010000172.1:0-5195 GCA_035628715.1 Bacteroidia bacterium | reverse complement strand
TTTAACCAACCGTTCTATTATCGGTACGGTACGTTTCAATTCTTCAGCTGCCGGTATATCATCCGCTCCCGGCCGGGTGGAATATCCGCCCACATCTATGATATTTGCCCCCTGTTCCAGCATTTTTCCGGCTTGTAAAAGGGCGTTATCCACATGGGTAAACCGCCCTCCGTCGTGGAACGAATCGGGCGTAACATTCAGTATTCCCATGATTTTCGGGGTATCAAGGGTTAGCAAACTACCCCGGCAGTTGATGCTTATTGTGGGTTTTAAATTTTTGTGGCTGTCCAACTATTTATTTATTTTGACCAACACTAACTAATTTATACTTTGCAAAGTAACAGTAACGCTCAAAACTATACCAGCTTGACCCTAACATCAAAGCAATACGACGAGGCTATGGGCCAGTGCAGGGAAATCTTTATGAAGAAAAATAAAGATTACGGCACGGCATGGCGTATACTGCGCCAAACCAGCATTACCGACCAGATTTATATTAAGGCCAAACGCATAAAAAGCATTGAGGAAAAGGGTACGCAAAAGGTAGAGGACGGGATTGAGAACGAATACAAGGGCATTATCAACTACTGCATTATAGCCCTTATACTAATGGACCAGCGCCCTGCTGAGGATGCAGAGATACCCGAAAATAATTTGGTCGAAATGTTTGACGGATGGGCAAACCGGGCAAAGAATTTGATGGAGGCTAAGAACCACGATTACGGCGAGGCATGGCGCGATATGCGTATAAGCACCTATACCGATTTGATACTGATGAAGCTGCTGCGTATAAAACAGATTGAAGATAATGATGGCAAAACCCTTATTAGTGAAGGGCTTGATGCTAACTTCCTGGATATGATTAACTACTCTATTTTTGCCTTAATACGGCTAAACGAAGAAAATATATCATGAGAGTACTAACCACTATAAGCCGCGTACTTGTAGGGCTGTTGTTTATTTTTTCAGGCTTTATAAAGGCCAACGACCCGCTGGGCTTTTCGTACAAGCTGGAAGAATACTACCATGTATTCCATTTGGACTTTTTAGCCAGTTCGGCGCTGGTACAGGCCATGTTTATCTGCATACTGGAGATGGTGCTGGGCGTGGCCGTGCTGCTGGGTACCCGCATGCGGCTTACCGCATCGTTGCTGCTGGGCATGATGATATTTTTTACCCTGCTTACCGGCTACACGGCCATAAGCAACTGGTTTTTCGAGAATCCCGAATCGGGGACAACCAAGTGGTTTGCTAACCTGCTGGGCTTTGAGCCGAAACGTATTTATTACATGACCGACTGCGGCTGCTTTGGCGAGTTTTTAAAGCTCACCCCCTGGCAGTCGTTTGCTAAGGATTTGGTGCTGCTGGTGTTTGTAATCATCATTTTTATCCGCCGCAAACACACCCGCTCACTCTTTTCACGCACCATACAAACAAATATCATCGCCACCCTTACCATTGCTTTTACCCTGTTTACCGTGTGGGTATACCTGTACCTGCCCTATGTAAACTTCCTGAACTGGAAAGAAGGCAACGACGTGGCAACGCTGATAACCTGCCCCCCTGATGCCCCAAAAGACAGCCTGGTGCAGGTATTTGTGTATAAGGTAAACGGCGTGCCTACGGATTTCAGCTACGAGGACATGATGGCGATGAAGATTCCGGAAGGGGCTGAGTTTGTTACCCGTAAAGATAAGCTGGTAAAAGAGGGGTGCCGTCCTAAAATTGTAGGTTTTTCTATGGACAAGGGAGGAGTGGATTATAAAGACAGTATGCTGCGCTCTCCTGGTTACCAGATTTTAGTGGTATCACCCGACCTGAATAAGGCCCGCAAGGGGGCCATGAAAAAGTTAGGTAAACTCTCCGAAGAGCTGGTAGCAAAGGATACTGCCAATACTGTGAAAATGTGGGGAATTGCCGCCAACTCCGACGAGGAGATGGAAAAATTCAGGCACGAGTATGGGCTGATGTTTGATTATTACCGGATTGATAACAAGATGGCCAAATCAATGATACGCAGTAACCCGGGCATTATACTGATGAAGGGAAGCGTGGTGATTAAAACCTGGGCTGCCCGCAGCGTACCTTCAGCTGAAAAGGTGCGGAAGATTGTTGAAAAGCATAAGAAAAAGCAAAGCAAACAGTAGTGGAATGGTATAAAGTACTGTAGTATAAAGTATTGAAGTATAAGGTAAAAAAGAAGGAACACGGCACTTTACTATATACTTTATACCTGAGTACTCTATACTAACAAACAACAGAAGTACAATGGTATAAAGTATAAAGTACGGAAGTATAAGGTATAAAAGCGAAAAAACATTATTGTACATTATACTTTATACCTAAATACTCTACTAATCAAAACTTTTCCATCCATTTTTATATTATACAGTCTAACAGATAGTTAAAACTGATTACTTGGCAATCTTTATTCTGAAAAAACTGGCTTATGGCTTGCTGGTACTGCTGGGAATAGTAGTGCTGGTGTTTATGCTGTTTGCCTGGTTTCCCGATCCTTCAGAAATAATGGCCGGCCAGCGTGATGATATTCTTACCAAGGATGCTATTAAAAAAGAGTTCGGTTTGGATAAACCCAAAGGCGAGCAGCTGTTGTTTTACCTGAACGACCTCTCACCCATATCTTTTCACGAAAACACTGCCGAAAATTTTGAAAAGTATGGGTACACCCACCTGTTTGCCATCGGCTCTACAGCCGTGGTGGTAAAACAGCCATACCTGCGGCGCTCCTACCAGAGCAAAAAGAAAGTATCAGAGATTTTGTCGGCCTCTTTCTTTTCCACCTTTGTACTGGCCTCGGCATCTATAATGGTGGCGGCATTGGTGGGAATAGCCCTGGGGGTTGTATCGGCCCTGAGGCAAAACACCTTTGCTGACAGAGCTATACTATTAATAAGTACTCTCGGCATTTCGCTGCCTTCATTTTTTGCTGCTATTATTATAGCATGGCTGTTTGGTTATGTGCTCACGCAATATACCGGCCTTAACATGACCGGCACTTTGGTAGACTATGGCCGTGATTATGAGCGCTTTTACAACTGGCGCAATCTTATATTGCCTACCCTGGCGCTGGGTATACGGCCGCTGGCCATTATCATTCAACTTACCCGCAGCAGTATGATAGAGGTAATGGGGCAGGATTATGTCCGCACTGCCTACGCTAAAGGGCTAAGCCACACACAGGTGATATGGCGGCATGCGCTAAAGAATGCTTTAAACCCTGTAATAACCTCAATATCAGGGTGGTTTGCCTCACTTTTGGCCGGTTCATTTTTTGTTGAATATATTTTTAACTGGAACGGGATAGGCAAAGTGACCGTTGTGGCGCTCGAAAAATCAGACTATCCGGTGGTAATGGGGGCCATTTTGCTCATTGCCGTGCTGTTTATTATTATAAATATAATGGTGGATATAACCTACAAAGCACTTGATCCACGGGTTACTTTGTAAAAACTTTAAAAAAATGGTAATTTTTCTGGTGGGTTTTATGGGCGCGGGTAAGTCGGTAATAGGGAGTTTGGTGGCAGAAAAAACCGGTTTTGAATTTATAGATATTGATTTTTTAATTGAGTTTAATAGCAAAAAAACTATAAGTGAGCTGTTTACAACAAAAGGCGAAGCTTATTTCCGCAACCTGGAAACCGAAACCCTGCACCAGCTTGCCGGTAAAGAAAACTGTGTAATCGCCACAGGGGGCGGACTTCCATGTTTCAACAACAACATGGAATGGATGAACAGGCATGGTATAACCGTTTATATAAAACAGGACGTTGAAGAGCTGGTAAGGCGTTTGGAAAAAAATGCAGAAAACCGTCCGGTTTTAAAGCAGGCAAAAAATGAGTCTTTGTTTCAGTATATCAGTGCTTTACTAAAAAAACGCGCGCTTTTTTATAATCAATCTAAACACATATTGAAAGGACCGCTGATTAGCCCTGAAACCGTTATCAACACTGTGTTTAGTTAGTGTTAATAAGTGGTAAAACCTATAAAACCTGTATAATTTAATAGACTATTTGCCCAAATCAAGTGCTTTCAAGCCTTTGCGGCGAAAAAATTTTTATAAATACTATTGCATCTAAAAAAAAATGTAGTATGTTTGATTAATCATTTACAAAACAAGAAATAATTGACCTTTTAACTTTTAAAATTACAATTATGAACAAATCAGACTTAATCACTTCAATCGCTTCTGAAGCGAAAATTACCAAAGTTCAGGCTCAGGCTGCTTTGAACTCATTCCTGGATTCAACTTCAACCGCTTTGAAAAAAGGCGATAAAGTTATCCTGGTAGGTTTTGGTACTTTTTCAGTAGCTAAACGTGCCGCTCGTACCGGCCGTAACCCTCAAACCGGTAAAGAAATTAAAATTGCCGCTAAAAAAGTGGTTAAATTTAAACCCGGTTCTGAACTTTCAACCAAGGTTAAGTAATTTTAACCGGTTTAAAAACTTAAAAGTCCCGCCCTTGAGCGGGACTTTTTATTTTTGTACCCATGGAAACCCTCCGCCACTTTTTCCTGGAACACCTTGCCCAAACCTCCGGCTCGCCGCTGGCCCTTGATATTGCCCGGGCCGAAGGAATATACCTGTATGATACTTCGGGAAGGCGGTACGCCGATCTTATCTCCGGCATTGGGGTTAGCAATTACGGACACGGTAACCAGCAGGTTATAAGGGCTATACAGGAGCAGGCGGGACTATACCTGCATACCATGGTGTATGGTGAATACATTCAGAAACCACAGGTTCTGCTGGCTGAGAAACTGTGCAGTATGCTGCCGCCATCACTAAATTCAGTATACTTTGTAAACTCGGGTGCCGAGGCAACTGAAGGTGCCATGAAACTGGCCAAACGGGCTACCGGGCGTAGTAAAATTATAGCTATGTGCAACGCCTACCACGGTTCTACCCAGGGGGCGCTCAGCCTGATGAGCAGTGAATATTATACGGCAGCTTACCGGCCATTGCTGCCCCAGGTGGATTTTATTGATTTTAACACAGCAGCCGGACTTGAAAAAATCACTTCGGAAGTGGCGGCCGTGTTTGTGGAAACCATACAGGGAGAGGCTGGCTATATTAAAGCTGACCGTGAATGGTTGAGCAGCCTCCGTAAGAAGTGTGATGAAACCGGAACCCTGCTGGTGCTGGATGAAATACAGTGCGGTATGGGGCGAACCGGG
>DASPJH010000171.1:0-4410 GCA_035628715.1 Bacteroidia bacterium | reverse complement strand
AATGGCCAGGATTATGATTCTGCCGGTGCAAACTTTTTGTCAAATGCCGGGGCCGCCTATATTTTTTCACGTGAGAGCGGCTCGTGGAATTATATTAGAAAAATCACTCCTCCTCCTACAGGTACTACTTTATTCGCAAGCGACCAGCTTGGCATTTCAGTGGGTATAAGCGGAGACTATATTATTGCGGGTTCATTGTTCCATGACTGGGACTCAGCAGGCGGAAATTATAAAGCCAATGCAGGTGCTGCCTTTATTTTTGAAAAACCTGGCTGCAACCTCACTTACAACAACGGCTGGGCAGGTTCAAGCCCCAGCGGTTCAACCGGAGCCTGTAATTGTACAGTTTCAGCCGGAACAGCCCCAATCGCGTCAGGCGCTTCACTGGCAACGCTTACTGTAAACAGTGGCGCTACTGCCAGCCTTTCGGGTAATCTCAGCCTCTCTGGCAACTATACAAACAACGGCACAGTAAGCGGTGCAGGCAAAATTGTACTTAACGGCTCTTCCGCTCAAAATATATACGGTACTGGCACTACCGGCAACCTGGAGCTGAACAACCCTGTCAGTGCTATAGTGCAGGATTCACTGCGGATCACCGGGATACTTACCTTAACCGCAGGCACCCTCACCACCAACGATAAACTGAAGCTTGAAGCTACCGGCCCCAATGCTTACGGGCAAATTGCCGGTACAGGCGCAGGTACTATTTCAGGCACGTTAACTGCTGAAATGCGGGTAAACGGCGGCGGTACAGGCTGGAGGCCGGTTTCATCTCCTCTTGCAGGGGCTACACTGAGCGCTTTGGCCGATGAAGTGAATTTTAACTTCGGTACGCCCGGCAGCGCTTATGCCACTGTTTATTATTTTAATGAGCAAACGGCTCCCTACTGGACTATTCCTGCCGATACCTCGGCTGCATTTGGCGACAGCGCCTTCTCAATTTATATGGGCGGAAGCAGCTCATGGGGCAACCCACTGCCGCTAACACTGGATATACAGGGAACTTACCGCGGCACCAGCGATTACACCTATAACAACCTTACCCGCACAGGGTCTATCGCCGATACTTTAGGCTGGCATTATGTAGCCAACCCCTGGCCCAGCGGATTTACCTGGGACGATGCCAATATCACCGTAAACTCAGGCGGCATACAGGGCAGCCAAATATGGCTGTACAACCAAAGCGCCGGCGCCTACCAGGTGTTTGATGCTACGGATAACGGAGTGGTGCCTCCCTTCTCGCCATTGTTGTTTGAGGTTACCGGCAACAACACAAGCATAACCCTGAAGAACAGCGCCCGCACCACCGACAGCCTGGTGAACTACTTTGATAAAACCGGCTTAATGAATTACGTGGAAATTAATGTAACCGATAAAAACGGTAAATCGGATAGAGTGAAATTTTATACCGATGACGCTGCTACCAACGGTTACGATATTATGGACGGTAATAAAAAAATAAACCCGGCTGCACCCAATATGTATTTTGTACTGGATGGCAAAAAGGCCAACAAAGAAGTATGGAATAACATTCCGAATGCTAACGAGCCTGTGTTTGTGAACATGGAAGCCTGGGAAAACGGTGATTACACCCTTGCCTTTGCTGTAGAAAACCTGGAGGCCGGCGTAACAGTGGAGCTGGAAGACAAGCTGGCCGGCAAGCGCCACGACCTCTCAACAGGAAACTACGCATTTAACTATAGCACAACAGATATTAAAAACCGTTTCCAGCTGCATTTCTTCCGCAAAAGCGGCGTAAGTGTTGAGGAAATAACCAATGATGTATTTGTAGGCACCGACGGTAATGTGCTGAGTCTTTCAACCACCAATGCGGGTGTATACACCGTTGAGGTGTTTGACCTGCTGGGCCGCACCATACAGTCGCCTGCTACGGTTGAAACCGGTGCCGGCCAACCGCAAACCCTTGCAGTGCCGGGCGCTAGCCCTGGTTATTACCTGGTGAAGGTAAGCGGTAATTACATTCACAAAACCTTTAAAGTTTACCTGAAATAAAAATACACCACCCATTTTTATAGCCCGGCGGGATTACTGCCGGGCTTTTTTATTTTATCGAATAGCCTGTTGTTCAATTGCAAAAAGGCTCCTGTTTTCGTAAATTTGTTAAAACCCTATAAGTTAATTATGACAGAGAATGGAAATATCAATTGAATTATTGGAAAAACATTTTTTGAACTTTACACAGTATATAAAAGACGTTTCGGACGAGAATTTTAAGAGCTTTTCAACTTCCGAATTTCTTAAAAAGCATGAAAACTATAAAGGGGTGATTGCCAGTCTCGCCAGGGAGAGGCTGGAAAGCACATTGTGGCGAAGTGAAGATATTGGCACTGGAAAAATAAAGGACAAGGTGGCTTCTGCTGTTCAGAGCAGAGTCCCGTATAATAATCGGTTCTTTGATAATAACCTGATAGATTGGAGAAAAAAGGATAATTTTAAAAAGTTACCCGAAAGTCAAAATCTTGAACAGATTTTATTCAATTTATACAAGAATAAAGTAAATCCTCAAGTAGCGTTTGAGCAACTGCTGAATGAAGGTTTGTCATACCAGTTTATTGCCTATTTGCTTTTTATAAAAGATGAACAAAAGTTTCTCCCCATTTCTCAACAAAGGTTTGATAAAATATTTACACTGCTGGCAATAGAAAATTTCAAAACCGCCAAAAATGCTTCATGGGAAAACTATCAGGAGTTTTGTAGGGTTGTACAACAGGTTCAGGTTTTTTTAAAAAATAAGGACCCTAAAACTACTTTGCTCGATGCTCACTCCTTTCTTTGGATATTCGGGGGGCAAATGATGGAACACGGGAATAATGATGGTATAGGTAATTTCCCGAAAGCGACTAGCTTGTCTGCAGAACCAGTTCCATCTCAGGCTACGGTACTCAGCAGCTTGGAATGGATGTCGATACTACAGAATAATGATATTACAACAGAGTTTGACATTGCGATGTTTAATGCGTTTTATACGCTTGACGATCACAAGGGTTCGGTTGTTGCGGCGGCAAATATATTAGGTGTTGAGTTTCCCAGGATAAATCTTGAGATGGGAAAATATGCCAAAAGAATTAACAAAAAAATTAATTTAACTTTTACCGCTAGAAATGAAGAAAAAAATAAATATTGGGATTTATTTTTTCTAGGTTACATAGGTGACCGATTTACATGGCAATTGCGTCCTGAATTAGTTCAGGCTTTAGAAGAACTAGAATTGGTAACCCCATTAATTTATGCCGATGAATTGCCTCATGGAAATATTGAAGACTTAATAGAGGGTGCCAAAAAAACAGTGTCTGTAAATGCGTATGAACGAAACCCGGAAGCACGGAAGAAATGTATTGCTCATTGGAAGGCCATCTGCACTGTCTGTGATTTTGATTTTGAAAAAATTTATGGTGAGATAGGAAAGGGATTTATACACGTCCATCATTTAAAGCCTATATCCAAAATTGGGCAAGAATACACTATTAATCCAGTTGAAGATTTACGACCTGTATGTCCCAACTGTCACTCGATGTTGCATAAAGAAAATCCACCCCTGCCTATCGAGAAATTAAAAAATATAATTGCTAAGCAAGTAAATTAGGTTAACCGGTTAATAACCAAGTAATTTTATAGCAAAAAATTTTTCGTCGAATAGCGCGTATTCAATTGCAACTAGCCACCGGTTTTTCGTAAATTTGTTAAAACCCTATAAAACTAACTATGACTGAATGGTGGAGTGCGCTTAGCACTGAAGACAAAGTTGTATGGTCGTTTACCATAATAGCTACCCTTATTTTCGTAATTCAAACCATTTCCACCTTTATGGGAATGGATAATGATGCGGGGCTTTCAGCCGATTTTTCAGGAAACCTTAACTCAGATGTTGATTTAGGTGGTGCCCACGATGTGGACGCAAGCGATGCTGCGCCTTTCCAATTATTCACTTTCCGTAATTTTATTAATTTTTTCCTGGGTTTCGGCTGGTCGGTAATTTCGCTGCAAAATTCTATTCATAACAGGGTGTTGCTGAATGGAATATCATTTCTTATTGGCGCGGGACTGGTGGCGCTGGTAATGTATATGTTCTTCCGTATGTCAAAACTTTCGCACGACGGTACCATGAACATTAAGAACGCCATTAACCAAACCGGGCAGGTATACCTAAATATCCCCGCAGAAAAATCAGGTACCGGAAAAATGCACATAAACATACAAGGTAGCCTGCACGAGCTGGATGCAATGACCGATGGCGACAAAATACCTTCAGGCGCAATGGCCAGGGTAAAAGAAATTGTGAACGGCAAAATACTGCTGGTAGAAAAAATCTGAAAACTAAACTAACCTTATATAACCTTTTATTATGAATGAGTTTATTTTGATAGCCATTGTGGTGGCTGTGGTATT
>DASPJH010000170.1:0-3716 GCA_035628715.1 Bacteroidia bacterium | reverse complement strand
CCGGTTTCGTACTTATCCCCCGCCGAGCTTTTCTCCTCCGAGTTGGCCGACTGCTGGGCCTGCTCCATGGCATATTTAGCCGCTTCGATGCGTTTGTTTAGGGCATCGAGGCAGGAATCAAATAAATGTTGTTTAATTTTTTCTCTCATTACGTCAGAAGCAATCCACACAAAGTGCAATACCTAGTTCACTCATAGCTTTCATTTGTTCGGCAGAATAAAATAAATTGCACTGGTTATCATAATGATTTAATTGCCATATTCTAATGTCATTCAAATCAACTCCAATTTTAATAAGCTCTTGCTTGTGTTGCTTTACCATTGAACAAAACAACATTATATAATCTACATAAGTATCGTAATTAAAATTTTCAATATACTCAACCAGACCTTCAATTTTATAATGCCTGTATTGACTTGTTGAAGGCTGCCCGAACAATAATTCAATCTTAGGAATATCCGGGTCGTCACAGGGAATTTGTAACCAGTATATTTCTTTAATAACCATTCACTTAAAACTCTATACTCCTTAGTCCGAAATTCAATCTCAGGCCCAGCATCAGCATATTGCTTTGGGTGGCGTTGGCGGCCAAGTCGCTGTCTACCCTGCGGTAAATATAGCGCAGGTCTATAAACAAGTTATGTGCGGGCATCCAGGTGGCGGTTAGCTCGCCCCACAGCAAGGTATTTTTAACCCCCTGCCCTACTGTGTTCCCGTTATCGCGGAAACGGGTATAATAATCCCTGCTTATATCGCCGCCAAAATTTAAACCGGCTGTATCCGTACCGTATTGGGCATAAATAGCCTTGGCAATAATATTAATCCTGCGGGCAGGCTGGTAGCGCAAAATTGCCAGCGCCTCCCTAAAGTTGGCCCCCAGCGGGTGCGCCAGCGGGGTATTCATATTGCTGTAGGTTTGGGCGGCATTGTAGTGCTGGTAAGTGTAGGGGCGCACATTGTTAATTTCCAGCTGCAAATCCAGGTTGCGTATATACAATACATCAATATATTTCACTCCTGCCTGCACCCCGTATTTATTCAGCCACGAACCCCGGTTACTGCGCAGCTGGCCAATGTGAAATTCATCAAATATAAACTGGCCGTAAAAGCTAAGGCTATACGTAGGGTTCCATTTTACATCAAAGCCCAGCAGGGCATTGTCTGTACTATTGCCGCTGGAGTGCTCAATGGCCCGGTAAAATATTATGGGGTTTAAATAATTGAAATCGTACCTGCCGCTGCCGGTAACGCTATCTCCCCTACTGAAAACAATACTCTCAAAAATACCGATATTCAGTCGGCGGCCAATATTTACGCTCAGGTGGTGAAACGTCATAAACTTGCTGCGTTTATCCACATTAGCACGGTTAGGCTCAAAGGCATTCAGCTGCATAAACAGGTTGGTATAATTAAACCTCCATACATTAGTTTTAATTTTCAGGAACAAATGCTCTTTTGAAAAATCGCTCAACACCAATGAGCGATAGCCATTACCAATAAAATTCCGGTCGTGTCCAAACTGGAAATTAATTAATTTGGCTATATCAAAAGTTATATATCCCCTGGCCTCAAAAAAATCAAACGTGCTGGAGTCAGTTTTATAGGGCTTGGTAAGCCCCGCTCCTGGGTAAACGCCCGCCTGCCTGGTACGCTCTGTTAAATACTCCGGCGTTTTCACCTGGTTTTCCGTCAGGTAAGTATAAAACCCCACACGGCGGCCTATTTGTCCGCGCATTTCGGCTCCCCGGGTGTTTTGCCATATGGTATTGGTTTTGCCATCCACCTGCTCGGTCCCGGCGGTAAAATTCAGTACCGGGTTAATAAACAGGCTAAATTCATAACTTTTAAAGCTGTACAGGGCGGCCTTGTAATTATAAAAATATTTCAGCACCGGCTTGCCTTTCACTTCAGGGTTTTCCTGTATATCCGGGTTATCGGCCAGTAAATATTGCAGGTTAAAAATATCCCGCCGGTTATAATACCCGTTGCTGTCTTTTAGTAATTTTTCTGCCATGACGCCTACTTCATAGCGCTGGTAAGGCGTAGAAGACGAGTGGATGCCACCATACAGCCAATAGCGGCGGTTTAGGTCGCCGTTCAGCACTTCGTAACGGTCAATAAGGTGTGAATATTCACGGTTGCCGCTTTGCACAAAGGTGGATTGCGCAAAGCTGTTGATAAACAACAGGCTGAAAATCAGCGTAAAAAAAAATTTCATTGGGTGCGAAGATACGTATAGGGTTTAAAATGTTAATGATTGCGCTATAGATAACAACTGAGAACCGCAAACGGATAAAGTGAACAAATCTCTAATATCTTTGCCGCAAATCTCTAATATCTTTGCCGCATGGTAGAGTGGTTTAAGGACTGGTTCAACTCCCCGTATTACCACATTTTATACAAGCACCGCGACGATGTTGAGGCCTCGGCATTTATAAACCGGCTGCTGGAGTTTTTACAGCCCGCTCCTGATGTACGTTTTCTGGATGTAGCCTGTGGCAAGGGCCGGCACAGCATTTACCTGAACAGCAAAGGCTACGATGTTACCGGAATTGACATCAGCCCCAACAGCATAAAGGTAGCCAGCGAGTACATCAACACCCGCCTGCGTTTCCAGGTGGCAGACATGCGTAAACCCTTTGCAGATACCGAGTACGATTACGCCGTTAACCTGTTTACCAGCTTTGGTTATTTTGATGATCGCAACGATAATTTGCTTTCCCTTCAGAATATTTACTCAGCATTAAAGCCGGGTGGAATATTTGTGCTGGATTTTTTTAATGCGGAAAAGGTGGTGAAAATGCTGCCCTTAAAAGAAACTAAAATTATTGATGATATTGAATTCCGTATATCCAAATACCTGGACGATAACCGCATTGTTAAAACCATTGAGTTTACAGACGAAGGCCACACCTTTGGCTTTACCGAAAAGGTGGAAGCCGCCCGGAAAGACGACTTTGTACGGTTGTTTAATAAAACCGATTTTATAATCAAACATATTTTTGGAAATTACAAGCTGGGTGAGTTTGATGGAACAAACTCTGACCGGCTTATTTTTATTGCACAAAAACCCTGACCGCCTTGCTTGAACAACTGAACCAGTGGGACACACAGCTTTTTCTTCTTATCAATAAAGAAGGCGGCAATGCCTTTTTTGATGTTGTGATGCCTCAGCTGCGTGAAAAATGGGTATGGGCGCCCTTATATCTTTTATTATTGATTTATTTTTACAGGACGTATAAATTAAAAAATACCCTGTTTATTTTATTATTTACAGGAATAATTGTTTTTGCTGCTGATACCCTGCTGGCCGAAACCGCCAAAAACACCTTTAAACGTCCGCGCCCCTGCCACGAGGTTACGCTTGCTGATAAAGCAGTAGAGCGTGTGGGCTGCGGCGGGCAGTACGGTTTCTTTTCGGCGCATGCCGCCAACCACTTTGCGCTGGCATTGTTTTTCAGCCTGTTGCTTAAAAAAAGGTTCCGGTGGGCTACCTTCGCGCTGGTTTTTTGGGCGGCACTGGTAAGCTATGCCCAAATTTATGTTGGCAAGCACTACCCCGGTGATATACTGGCCGGGGCTTTTTTTGGCAGCCTGCTGGGTTACGGAATGGGTAAGCTGCTGCTGGCAAAAGTGAAAGGATTTGAGCAATGAGTTTTTATTGGTATATATTACTTTTCCTGGCCCCGTTTACCGGAGGCATACTTGGGTTTTTC
>DASPJH010000169.1:0-3743 GCA_035628715.1 Bacteroidia bacterium | reverse complement strand
TAAAACAAGGTTAGCTTGCTTGTAACGCAGTAATTCTGTTGAGTCTGATTGAAAATTTACATTATAAATTTCCTGTTCAGGGTCATATAACAAATATGTAAATGTTTGAAAGGTATTGTTTTGCAGCCCATTTTTTCCTCTTTGATGAAAGTACATATCTGCTGCAACTTTCATCTTAATTTTTTTAATTTTAAAATCTGCTTGTACAGGGTCAACACAGGGAACAAGTTCTCCAATTGATATTACCGTATCACTACTTGTCATAATAATTTGGTTTATCCTTTGCGATACAGGCTGCAAGCTGTTTTTAAAATCCATTTTAAACAGGTTTACACCTATATCCTCCATATCCTTCCAAAGCGTTTCATAAATTAGCTGATAGGAATTAGTGCCGGATACGGGAAAAATGTCCCGTAAATAAAAGTTTTCATTATCTTTTTGTGTGAGGTGTAGTGTGAAGCAATTATCGCTGTTCGGCAGGTCGTTTTCGAGTTCTACAACAAACGATACATACAACCTTGTTTTGTCATCATCAAAATCTAACGCCCTGTTTAGCTTGTATTTTAATGGCTCGTCTACACGAAGTGATAAAAGGTTGTGTTGGTCCCAATTTTCTGTTTCCCATATAGTAGTGGTTATCGTAGTATTTCCGCCGGAAACAAATGTGTCCACTGATACAGTATCCAATATTTGAAGAGTTGTTGTGGTGCTCCTTTGCTGAAAGCCATTTACCACGGGTTTTCTTAACAAGGCATACAAACCCACAGCATTGTTGTAGGCTGGATAATCAAACCCATTAATCGGATGCGGGTATTTCCAAGAGCCGGGATTAAAAAAATTTGATACCAAAACAGGTGAAACCTCTGAAATTGTTCCGGCAATCCGCATTTCTCCGAATGTTGCCGTAGGCATTGATGGGCGCTGGGGAGCCTGAAAGAAATCATCACCAAGACCAGCAATGGCAATAAAGTCAAATGCTTTTCCTAACTGCCCTTTGGCTGATTTATTCACTTCTTCCGCCCATGCTTTTGCCTGCGTGGTATCCCCCTTTGTAGCATCACCAATTTTAACCAACTGGCGGAGGAAAAAGTCGCCCATTGGTTTTACCAAGAAATTTGCTCCCGCAGTTGAAGCACCATCTTTAGCCGCTTTTAATACATCCCGCATAACAGAGTTAAACGGGCTATTGTAGCTATTTGCCTGTGTATTGTATAACTCAAGTTCATGGTCATATTTCACTAATAGACTGTCAAATCTCTTAAATAGTAATGAGCCTCCCTTACCGGAATTTAACCCGTTAACAACTGATTCATTAGTAAGAAAATTAGCATAATCGGCGTTCCCAAGTGCGCTCAGGTCAACCTGCGATTGCACAAACCGTCCGAATAGATTTACATTCATGTGATTTATGGCTGTAAACCTGAACTCTATTTCGCTGAGGTGGTGACAAACGCAAGGGTCATAGCCTAATTGATAATCCGACGACCACCATAAGTTATTATTATTGTTATTTTCGTTATAAGAACTAACTTCGGTTATTTGTGCAGGTTCATCCAAAGTTTGGTCATAATTTGAGAGATGCCTAAATATTCCAGAGCTATTTTGATTTGGTGGATGTTGCAGCCACATCCTAACCGTATCATAAGCCCCTAAATCGGCAAACAAGTTGGCAAACGCCCTAAGTTTTCCGGTATAACGGTTATACAGGATAATATAAGGTGTTTTAGGGTTTGAAAGGGGGGCTTGCGGAACAATCCTGTTTGTATCAAGAATGTTGATACGACTATTATCTGGAAAATACCCGGTATTCAGCCACATAAGCTCCCAACCGTCTTCCCAATATATATCATATTCGTCTGCACTTGCACCTTGTCGTAAATAGGCGTATTTGGAACCCATTAATGAACTGTAAGGGCTGTGCATTAAATAGCTATTGCCAGAAAGACCCGGAATTTGCCAGCCTGCCCCAGGGTTTAGCTGGATTGGGGAAAAAGTTATTCCATTAACAATTTTGGCAAAATCAAAGCTATTTAAATAATTATTATTTTTAGTTGGAAAGAATGCGGAAAGTTCAAGGTTCTGCGCACTATCATATTTTGTGCGTACTTGTCTGATACAGTCCTGTCCGTTTACATATAATTGTGTTATTACCGCTGTAAACAACAGCAGCCAATATTTTAACTTGTTCATAATTTAAGATTAAAATTAATTTGCGATTTTTCGGCCTCTGAATATGCGCCGCTCATTAAACATAAAGTAATCAATAACAACCGACTTATCAACCGGGTTAATTTTCAGGTTAAGGTTACCCAACGGAATGGTTCCGGGGTCGTAATTAATTAACTCAGGATTAGAGATAATACATGATGATACAATTGTATCGTTTATTCCCTGTAAATTAATAAATCGGGTTATCCCAAAATTGCAGCTATCAGTAAAACTTCCATCGTTGTATGTGCGAACAGTAATGATTGCGCTGTCTGGAGTATTCTCCCATTTTCCCTTAAACACTCCAGATGATTGAAGTTGACATATAGGAACAATCTGAAAGGTTTTAACCAAGGTATCCTTGCCATCGTCCGTAGGATAACAATTTTTGTTAGGCTCCTTTTCTACTATTAATTTTACAGAGTATGTACCAAAAGGTGCTGTAAAAAAATGCCTTTCAAATGATTTAGTAGTAATGGTTTCGGTACCTAATATCCATGTATATTTAGCTCCCTCAAGCGGAGTATCGAATTTAATTTGGACTTGAGGAAAAATATTTTGTTCATCAATATATAGTTTACCAAGTTCATCTGTTCTACTCGGCGCTGCTCTTTGTGATAATTTTATTTCTGCTATAACAGGCTTTGTGCCATAACAAGGGTCATAATCAACACATTTAGGGTTTGCCGGGTCGTAACAGGGGGCATCTTTGCGCTTGCAACTTGCAGCTTCCAATGCAAACCAAACCAATAGTATTATTATAGATGCGATTTTTAGATTTTTCATAATTAATTGATAAATTTATAATTGCGGATATTTTTACTGGTAGCGTTGTAATAAAGACTGTCTCTATAAATCTCAGTTTTGGAATGATGATACCAACCTCCTGAAGCCTCTGCAAAAGCATAGTAAAAAGTATCACCCTTATTTATATATTCATGGTCAGCCGATAATATTGGGTGCCAGAACTCACCCTCCCCGTCATCAATATATTTGAAAGTACCTGATATAATAGAAGGATGATGAATAGGGTAGCTTAATGGAGAGTCAAAATAATTAGCAAAAAAATACGACCTGCCGGAAGTTTTAGTTGAAGTAAGTCGCATAAATATAGCTTTTTCCAAGCGTCCATTCCGGTTCATAACGGTATCTGTAATATGCTCTACATTAATTTCATACGGTGGACATTTAGTGAGTGAAATCTGATACATATTAGGTTCACCTCCTCTTGGCGGATGCACCTTGTGTTTAATAACATAGGGGGCATATATTTCTACTGTGTCTACTACTGATATGATGTACTTACCCGCCAATAAAGGAAACGTTATGTCTGTTTTATTTTTATTGTAATAGTCGGTATATACAGTGTCTCCTGTCGTATCTGTTACTATTAGTTTAATTGGGTTAAAGTAGGAATTGATATACGCACCATCAAAATCTGTCAATCCAATTATATTTACCCTGCAATTGTAATACGCAGGTGGAGGTTGAGTGTGCCCCATCTCGGGTTTTTCTTTCTTACAACTTGTAAAAAC
>DASPJH010000168.1:0-3444 GCA_035628715.1 Bacteroidia bacterium | reverse complement strand
CCAATTTATTGATTCATTTACTGATGTAGTAGGATAATTTTGCATTTTTGCTACAGTTTCATAAAGTGTATCGATTACCTGTCCTTCATAAAATGGGCCAGTAGCAATTGAGTAGGATGAGTCTCCCCCCCCTAGTAATGTCGTAAAATAAAGTATCTGATGATGAATAAGGCTGGTTGGTTTTAATCTTAATAATGTAAAAACCGTTGTCCTTTAAATAAATATCACCCAAATCTTCATTTTCATTTTCCCTGATTTGACCTACTAAAATTGATGAACTAAAACTAACATCGTATCCCAATGTTATAAAACCGGTAGGGCTTGTACAGGTAGCATCGTAATCAAACATAAAATCACCGTTGTTATTGGTGGTAACTCTTTGTATCTCGCCCTTGCATCCCCCACCTCCTTTATCTAAATGTATACTAAAGTTTTTTACAGGTACAGGGTTATCACAACTGTGCAGCAGCCTGCCTTTTACTGAATAGTTCTTTTTCAGGTCTTTGCAATTAGAAAGAAATAAACAGGCCATTGCAAGCCCCGTAAGCAGCAGTATGTGGTTTGCTTTTCTCACTTGCTTATGTCCAATACTATTTCATTATTCTTGCAGGGATCAATATATGCCTCCTGAAGTTCATCCTTAAATGAGTTCTTTCCGCTTTTTAATACCCACCGGAAAAGATGATTTGTTTCAGCGCTTCTATTATGAATTCTCCATACAGTGATTAAATAGTTATCAACTAATTGCCCATCAGTAAAAGGCCCGGTAATAAATTTATACGTTGAATCAAGTATATGAGGTCTTATACCATAAAAAAGTGTATCATTATTGCTATAAGGCTGGTTGGTTTTAATTTTAACCTGGAAAGGTCCATTGTTTTTCCTGAATATATCACCTAACTCCGTGCTTTTATTAGGCTCAATATTATAAACAAGACTACCGTAACTAATTGAATTTATATCGTACTGCAATGAAATATCTCCATTTGAACATGTTTTCTCATACGATAATTCAAACTCTCCATTTTCGTTGGTGGTTGCAGTAGCAATTTGTCCTTGATTGCACCACCTGTTCAAAAGGTTCCTGTAATCATTGTAAAGATAAACGGTAAACCCCCGCAACGGCGTGGGGTCATCACAGCTGTTCAGCAGGCGGCCTTTAACGGTATGTCTATCACCGTCTTTTTTGCAGGCTGTGGCAGCTGCAACAATGAATAATATGGCTATTACTTTTCTCACTTGCTTATATCAAGTATTACCTCATTGTATTTTTTGCAGGGTTCGATGTAAATCATCTGTAGCTTCGATTTATAAGTTGTTGCATCCCGTTTTAATTGCCAGCCTATAATCCGATTTATAGATGTTGTGGAAAAATGGTTTTGTGCTTTAGCAACAGTTTCTAACAAAGTATCAATAATTTGATTATCTACAAACGGGCCTTTTATATATGAATCCTTCCCTGCTATATGGATACCATGAAACAATGTATCGGATGAAGTATAAGGTTGGTTGGTTTTAATCTTAACAATATAAAATCCATTATTCTTCATATAAATATCACCCAAATCTTCGTTTTCATTAATTTTAATATCGCTAACTAATATCGCCGAACTAAAGCTAACATCGTATTCCAAAGAAATAAAATCGGCACCATTAGAGCAGGCGGATTCGTAGTCAAGCAAAAACTCTCCGTTGTCATTGGTAGTAACCCTTTGTATTTCTCCTTTGCAATTTCCGCCATCTCTATTCAGTAAGAATACGCTATATCCCTTAACAGGAACGGGATTATCACAACTGTGGAGCAACCGGCCCCTCACGGTATAATTTTTTTTCAGGTCCTTGCAGTTGGAAAGGAAGATGCAGGCCATTGCAAGCCCGGTAAGCAGCAGTATGTGTTTTGTTTTTCTCACTTGCTTATATCCAGCACTACTTCGCTGTATTTTTTGCAGGGCTCGATGTAGAATTGTTGGCCCTGCCCCAAATATCTACGTTTATGATCTGTTTTTCCGCTTTTTAATATCCAACTTATTGATTCATTTACTGCCGTGGTAGGATAATTTAGCATTTTTACCACAGTTTCATACAGTGTATCGATTACCTGCCCATCATAAAATGGGCCGGTAGCAATTGAGTAGGATGAGTCTTTCCCTCCCCCGGTAATATCGTAAAATAAAGTATCTGATGAAGTATAAGGTTGGTTGGTTTTTATTTTTACTATGTAAAATCCATTGTCCCTATAATAAATATCACCCAAATTATAATCTTTTTTTGGTTCTATACCGTCAACTAAGGTCGCACTACTAAAGCTAACATCATATTGAAGGCTTATTCCTCCTGACCTGCAGGTTTTATCATATCCCAACTCAAACTCTCCGTTTTCGTTGGTGGTTGCAGTGGCAATTTGTCCGCTGTTGCAGGGATTAGATAAACTTTTATGGTCGTTGTACAAATACACAGTAAAATTCTTTACCGGTACAGGGTTATCACAGCTTTTCAACAGCCGGCCTTTAACAGTGTATTTATCACCCTCCCTTTTGCAGCTGGCAAAGGTTAGTGCAAACGCAGTAAAAAAAATTACCCAGGCCGTCTTCATTGTGCTAAGTAATTGTCATTTAGTGTAAGACAAAGAAAAGCATTTAAATGCTGCCTGCAACTATGGTGGCAATTTCCCTTCATAAAAACTTATCGGCATAGTACCCCGGTGTTAACTTTTGGAACAATAATTGAAAATCAACTGGTAAACGTAGTAGACTATGAAAAAGGCATTTATACTTCCCGCAGCAGTAGCGTTGTTACTGGCTGTGCCCGCCTGCCAGAGCCAGAAGGTGGAGCGCATTGACCCCAACGAAACCATTGACCTGAGCGGACGCTGGAACGACCGCGACAGCAAGCTGGTGGCAGAAGAGATGATTCATGATGTGATGGAGAAACCCTGGCGCAAGGACTTTGAGGGGAAAATGAACCGCAAGCCGGTGATTATTGTGGGCCGTATACGCAACAATACAACCGAGCCGGATATTCAGCCCGAAACGTTTATTAAGGATATTGAAAAAGAGTTTATCAATACCAATACCATTACTGTTGTACAATCAAAAGAAGGCCGCGATGATTTGAGGGCCGAGCGCGAAGACCAGCAAACCTTTGCCACCGAAGAAAGCCGCAAGAAATGGGGCAAGGAAAAGGGCGCCGACTTTATGCTGCTGGGTGTTATTAACAGCACTATTGACGAGTATAAAAAAGAACGCACCGTTACCTACAAGGTAAACCTGGAGCTTATCGACCTGGAATCGAACATTAAGGTTTGGATAGGCGATAAAGAAATCAAAAAATACATTAAAAGGTAATCACCTTTATTTGCAGTTGGGTATGAAGCGCACGGGTTTGGCAAAACGGCTGGCAGCACTGCTTTGTGTGGTGTTGCTGTACCCTGCCTGCTCGTATTAT
>DASPJH010000167.1:0-2933 GCA_035628715.1 Bacteroidia bacterium | reverse complement strand
TTAATAATAATAAATACCATTACCCGAGTAAGCCGTTTGCCCCGGCGGTTTAAAAAAACAATATCCTCCTCTCCTCTCTGCGGAGAAATCATCCTGCGGTGGTGCTGCAAATACAGCAGTACGCTGTTCAGCGCTTCGCTGCCAATGGGTACCAGCCGCTCCTTGTTGCCTTTACCGGTTACCTTAATAAACTCATCGTCAAAAAACAGGTTCGACAGTTTCAATTCCACCAGTTCACTCACCCTTAGTCCGCAACTGTACAGGGTTTCCACCATGGCTTTGTTTCGGTGCCCTTCTGGCTGACTAAGGTCTATGCAGGCCAGCATCCGGTCTATCTCATCCAGCTTCAGCACTTCGGGCAGCTTACGGCCCAGTTTGGGCATTTCAATCAGTTCAGTAGGGTCGGTTTTTATTACGTCTTCCAGCAACAGGTATTTGTAAAACGCCCGTATGCCTGATATTATCCGCGCCTGGGAGTTGGGTGTCATGCCCAGTTCAGTAATCCATTTTAAAAAACCTTTCAGGTGGTTTTGTTCCAGTTTCTCCGGGCCGTGGTTATATTTTACCGTATCCAGGTACTGGGTCAGCTTCTCTACGTCGCGTATATAAGCTTCAACGCTGTTGGGCGACAGCGATTTTTCTAACTGCAGGTAATGCTTAAAACCGGTTATAAGCGATGGCCACACAAGGCAAAGGTACCTGCGGAAAAGCTTATTTGCACAATCGGCACTTTGTTTCAAATCACCCTTTAAGAGGCATAGAGCTGGAAAGCTTCGGCTGATCCCGGCAAAAACTATTGGTGCCCTGGTGGCAACCGGATTTCATGACGATTAGTAATTGAAAGAACCGCCCCGTTTTCATTGATTTTTGGTGTTATTATTGTATCTTGTAAATGCCAATTATTATAGGAGTTTTGAATTGATGCCCGAAGAGAACGACGCATATACCTCGCTTTTAAACCGACTGTACCAATATTCACAATGGCCCTCTATATACCGTTTCAAGTTTATTTTTGAAACTGACAACCAATTGGGACTTACAATAGAAAGCTGGTTTGGTAAAAATGCCAAATCGCGCTACATGCAATCCAGCGCCAATAAATATCTGAGCTTGACTGTGGATGTGGAAATGGCAACTCCTGAAGAGGTAATTGCTATTTATAAAAAAGGCGCTGATATACCCGGACTGGTAATGCTGTAAGAAGGCTTATTCGTCGTAATTACGCAATATTTTGCCAAGCGATTTCTGAAAGGACTTCAGGTTTTTGGCCGCAGGTGTAAAAAAAGTTTTTTCAAAACTGTCTACCACTTCCGAAGCCTTTTGGCAAAGCTCCATTCCCCTTGCCGTAACCGTAATACTCTTAGCCCGGTTATCTGTTTTTAATCCTGCGCGCTTTAATAGTTTTTTGCCTTCCAGCGTTCGCAGTATTTTCGATACCATCATTTTATCGGTGCCTGTGGCATTGGCCAGTATTACCTGGGTAATATCGGTTTTTTCCGAGCCCAAATCGCAGGCTGCGTTCAGCAGTATATACTGGGCATGTGTTAAATCAAGCGGCTGAAGCGCCTTGCGCAGTTCGCGCTGCCAAAGGTTACAAACCAGCCAAAGCGTGAAGCCGGTGGGTACATTTCCAGCTTTTTTTGTAATATTGGTAGCTTTTTTCTTCATTCTATAAACTAATTTTACAAATTACAAGCATTTGTATTTAAAGCCCATACAAAAACTCAATTAATCGACCAAATTAACCCGTATAGGATGAAATTACCCCCTACAATAGTTGTATGGACGATTATATTTGCCCTCTTATCAACCGGTTGCCAGGAAAACCAGCAGCCGAGGTGGTATATACCCGATTCAGCCGCTAAGGCCAACGCTGTTACAGGCAAGGGGGACTTATACGGTCATTATGTGTGCAGAGACTTTATTGAATTAGCAGGCGCGCGTAAATCGGTAAGGCAGGTGCGTACCCGACCCATATTTTTGGAAATTGTATTTAAACCCGAATATGGCGACTCGGTACTGCTGATTACTGGCTATGAGAACTTTTTTGCCCTGTGGAAACAGCGCACAAACGACTGGATAGAGATTAAAAACGTATTGCCCAACCGCGATGTATTGCTGTTTACTCACGAAGGCTACCGGGAAATTTCGCTTACCGACACCCTTAAGGGGCGTGAAGGGGGGCGGCAGGTACATAACTGGGTGTTTACCAAAACAGTGAACGAGTATCCGGCAAAAGGAGGCAACAAACCTACCATGATATACGGCTGGGTTAATAAAGAAATGATTGTGGGCAACTACACCCTTCCAGGCAACCCCGAAAACGTAATATTTGAAGCAAGCGGCACCATAACGGGCTGGAATGCCTACAATAACTACGAGATATGCATGGGTGGCAGCTGTTTCCGGCTTATGGATTCTCCTATGGATATTATTACCCTTAGCGGTAATGACAGCACTGATAATTATGGCTTGGTGATTGGCCCCGACTCTCTTCATTTTTATACCCTTGCCGGCGAGAAGGGGGGTAGGGACTCTTCCCGGCAACTTAAAGAGAAAGCATGGGCAATGAGGCGAAACAATAATTAATTACCGCCAAAAAACATAGGAAGAAACAGACAGCGCGGAAGGGCAACAGCTACAAGTTTCAGTACTTGGAAAAATCCGAAAAACATCTTCTCAAACCCTTGAAATAACTGTTGTATTATTTGCAAAAATCAGTAGTTTTGAGGAAACACACACAAATATTAACCACCTATGAAAATTTTACTTAACATCCTGAAAGTTATCGGGGTAATTGTGATACTCATTGTCGGGGTATCCTTCTTCCTGCCCTCTGAATCCCATGTAGAGCGTACTATAACGGTAAAAGCATCGCCTGAAACTGTGTTTGCCATGCTGAACGATTTTAAAAAATGGGGTGCATGGTCGCC
>DASPJH010000166.1:0-2170 GCA_035628715.1 Bacteroidia bacterium | reverse complement strand
CCCCACCAGTGTATAAGGTGTTCAGGGTTGGTCCATACTTCAAACACCAGTTCGCACGGTGCATCTACCAGGCGGGTGAACGATAGTTCACGATTGGCGGTACCGCCGCCAGCCATATTCATAGTCGACATAATTTTTAGTTAGGGTTGTTATTAAATAATTATTATTCGTCTTTATTTTTTGCTTGCAGTTCCATTAAATAATTTTCCAGCGAATCCAGCCTGTTGTTCCACATTTCCCGGTATTGCTCCACCCAGTCCGACACTACGCTCAGTTTTTCCAGCTTTGCCTCGCAGTAACGCTCCCTGCCCTGTTGTTTTATTTTTACCAGCCCGCATTCGGTCAGTATTTTCAGGTGTTTATAAATGGCGGTGCGGCTAACGTCAAAATTTTCGGCAACCGAATTCACGTTTAACGACTTATGAGCAATCATGCTGATGATCTCACGCCTTGTGGGGTCAGCTATTGCCTGGAATACATCTCTTCTCATTTGTTATGAAACCTTTCGGTTGCAAATGTAAACGAAACCTTTTGGTTGCGCAAAATTTTTTTCAAAATTTTTTTAGGAATGGTTTAGTAACCTGCTGCTTACGCCTGAATACAGCCACAACGGGTTACTAAACCAGTATTTTTTTATCAGGCCATAGGAGCTTTACCTTCAGCCAGCTGTTTTATCTTTTGCATGGCTGTATCCCAGGCTTTGCTCATGTCATCGTAATATTCCGAAGCCATATCCTGCTCAATGTCAAGCCGGGTAACACCGTCTTTTTCCGAAAGCCGGTACGTTTCATGCCCTCCCATCCAATCTTTTGCATGGGCTGTGTCATATATTTCCTGCCCGTTTTCAACTATTCCGGCATATTCCAGAGAAAGAATTTCACCCGGTTTGTTTTTGACAATTTTTGAAACCATGCCATTTCCACTGTTATCTTTAAAAACAGCCTTACTTCCCACTTTCCAGTCAGTGTCTGCCGGCAAGCCGTCTCCGCCAAATGCTGAATACCACTGGCTGGTATACTTGTTCATAATTAAAACATCCCACACTTTTTCTTTTGGGGCGTTAATTTCAATTGATTTGTTAATGATTTGTGTTTTCATACCTGTAATTTATTAGGGTTTACTTATACAACTTTCTGAATTAATGAATGTTTTCCCGGTATTACATCGCTTTGGTTTCCAGTACGTTTTTAAGATTTGACAGACTGCTTTGCAAGTCACTGCCCAGTTTTTCTTCCAGTTTAAAAATCGCCAGAAAAATATTCACAGGATACTTCATACTGCTTTTAAATCCCCATTTAACATTGGTTTTTCCATTTCCCACCTCAACAGTTTCCATATAACAGTCAGATATGCCCTTAAACGGCCGTTCAAAGCGTATCTCTATATTAATCCTCTTTCCCTCAGTTACCTGTGTTATTTCCATCTCACCGGCACCCACATTTTTTTCTTTGCTGTCCCATGCATAAATAAATCCTGCATTGCCATCCGTTCCGGTATAATTTTTATTCATACCGGGGTCGGCCATTACCCATTTATTGTAATTATCCTGGTTTTTCAGTTGTTTAATATATGCAAAAACATCCGGCAGCGGGCGGTTAATAGTTACTTCCTTTTCAATTGTATAGTTTTTCTTAACAAAAAGAGCTGCTATTAACACTATCGCTACCAATAAGCCAATTACTGCAAGAATTATTAATAAAATTTCCATGTTTGTTATTACTTTTATTTAAAATAGTTTATTTTTTTTCACAATAAAACATCCAGTTTTTCCCGTACTTATCTTTTGCAGCGCCTATAGTGCCGGCAAAAAAATCGTGCAGGGGCCTTGTAGCTTCCCCGCCTGCACTTAAATGGCTGTAGCATTTTTCAAGTTCGTCGCGGGTGTCACAGGTAAGCGATAAAGCCACTGTGCCGTCGCTGGTTAGGGCTCCACCGCCATCCACGTCTGAGGCGCCCAGCTGTAATACCCCGTTTTTGGTAATGGTGGAATGCAGGACGCTATTGTGCATTTCGCGTGGAAACTGTGCCGCCATTGGCGACTCTCCAATGGTTTGAATAAAAAGGTCGCCGCCCAGGCATTCATGATAAAATTTCATGGCTTCGGCAGCATTGCCGGGAAAGGATACATAAGGAATAATTGTCATGTTATTTATTATTAAATATTTATTAT
>DASPJH010000165.1:0-4311 GCA_035628715.1 Bacteroidia bacterium | reverse complement strand
TTTTTAAACATTTCCGCATCCACGTCCGCATCCTCTTCAAGGTCCATATTGGCGCTTTCGGTAATGTAGCGGTCCAGGTCAATACGGGTAAAAATATGTGCTTTTTCCTTCTGGGGTTTTTGCTTGGTAACGAGAGATATTATCCCTACCGAAATCCGTTCCGTAAGCCACGAGACCGGGATAAAAATGTAATAGAACAGCTGGAAAAACGGCGCAAAGCCAAACAGCATCTGGTCGGGGTTGGTGCGGAATATAACTTTGGGAAGAAACTCGCCGAAAATAAGAACTATACCCGTTGATATGGCAGTTTGTATCAGCACTATCACCACATCGTTTTCCCAGGTAACAGGCAGTATGGCCTTCAGGCCGCCCTCCAGCACAAACGCCATGTACATACCGTATATAACCAGCACAAAGTTATTTCCTACCAGGGTAGTGCTTATAAATTTGGAAGGCTCTTTAACATAAGCAGAAAGCATGCGGGCGATAAACGAGCCCTGCTTGCTTTTTAGCTCAATACGAAGTTTGCTGGCAGTGATAAATGCAATCTCAATTCCTGAAAAAAATGCCGAAAAAGCGAGCGTTATAAGTATAATCAGCCAACTACTATAATAGTCCATTTAGGGGTGAAACAATGGTAAACAGGTACAAAGTAAAGCTATTTTTTTAAATTGAATATCAAACTTACCGTAGCAGCGTAAGGTTACCTGCCGCGCTATGGGTGTATAAATTACCGCTTTCATCTATTTTTAAGTCCACTTTCCAGATATACACGCCGTCCTGTACAGGTTCTCCCATATAGCGTCCATCCCAGCCCTTGGTAAGGTCGGTGCTTTCAAATACCATTTGTCCCCAGCGGTTAAATATCCGTAAGTGCATTTCCACCACGTCTTCCATATACGGCAGCCAGGTATCATTTACAAAATCCCCATTGGGAGAGAAAGCGTTAGGGAAAAAATAATTACAGTCGTAGTCAAGGTAAGTTACATTAATGTCAGTGGTTAAGGTATCACAGATATGGAATAGCGTAACCTTATACAAACCAGGGTTCCGCACCGTATATTGAGGTGAAGTGCTTCCATCCTGCCACAAATAGCCGGAACCCGGGAAGGTAACATCAAATACCAGGAATTCCTGGCGGCACAACGTAGTGTCGGGCGGCAAGCCCAATACCGGCAAAGGGTATACGCGGGTGTATTTGGCCGTATCGCTGGAGCATTCTCCTACGGTGATGCTGTAACGCACCGTATCAAAACCCGGAATGGCGGGGGCAAAAGTATCGTTCACCATGTTCAGACCGGTAAAGGTGCCGCCCGGCACGGTGGGGGTTAATGGCAGGGGCGTATCGTCCATGCAATAATATGTTTTAAGCCCGGTGAAGTTAGGATTGGGGTGCGGACGCACTACTACCCGGCGCTGAATGGAATCAGTGCAGTTTTCATCCGAGGTAAGCAGTAATTCCACATCATACGTTCCCGTGCTGCCAAATACCCGCTGCACCTGTAACGAATCTTTAACTAGTACCGCATCGCTGAACCACCAGCGGGTGGTGTAGGTACCGCTGTCAATATCAGAGCTGTCCTTAAATATAAAGTCCTGCGTTTTGAGGCACTGGTCCGTGTCGTTAATGGCAAACAGGGGGTTGGGCTTGGGGAACAGGATGGAAAGGTGGGTTACCGTATCATAACAATTGTTGTTACTGCGCGGTATAAGGGCCACGGTGTAGGTGCCCTGCAACGGGTACACGTAAACAGGATCCCGGACGGTTGAAACATCCCCGTTTCCATACTGCCAGTCATAAGTAAGGGTACCATACTTCACCGTGCTTTGATTGGTAAATACAAAATTGTTGGTATTGATGCACTGCGACGAATCGTTTACCGTAAAGGCTGCCTGCGGTTTGGGAAACACCAGCATGAACCGGATAATTGAGTCTGCACAACCAAAATCGGATGTAGCCAGCAGCCTTACCCTGTAGGTGGTATCCGCCACATAACCGTGTGAAGGATGGGTAACGGTATCGGTGTTGCCGTCCCCAAAAGTCCAGTCGTAGGTACTGGTCCCCTGCTTAATGGTGGTGAGGTTGGTATGCACAAACAGGTCGGTGTTTACGCACTGGTCGGTATCGTTAGTGGAAAATGCCGGATTTGGTTTGCTGTGCACCACCACGTATTTACCAACGGTATCGGTGCAGCCAAAATTGGTAGTGGCCCTCAGCACCGCCCGGTAGGTAGAATCGTAGGTGTAAATAACAGAAGTATCTTTAGCCACCGATGTTTTACCGTTGGCAAAATTCCAGTTATAAGATAACGTGCCGTATGTAACAGTGGAACCATTGGTAAAGTCAAACTGGTTGTTATTCACGCACTGCCCGCTGTCATTAATGGTAAAAGCTACTACCGGCTGGGGATATACAATTATCTGCCGCTCTGTTGAGTCTTTACAGCCCCAGTTGGAAGCAGCCACCATTTTAATACTATAAATGGTATCGGCCGGGTAGCTGTATTGAGGGTTAGAGCCGCTGGCGGTATCGCCGTTGCCCCAGTACCATATATAGTCTATCGTGCCGTACCCGATAACCGTTTGGTTGTTGATAATATACAGGTTGCCTGCCAGGCATTGGTCGCTGTCATTCACTATAAATGCCGGGTCGGGCTTGGGGTAAATGCTTACATCTTTGGTCAGCGTATCCTTACAGTTATTATCCGAGGTGGCTATCAGCCGGGGTTGGTAAAAGCCATATACCGGGTAAATTACGGTGGTATCCGTGGCGACAGAGGTGATGCCGGCTCCCAGGTCCCAGTTGTAGGTAAGCGTTCCGTATTTAATGGTAGTCTGGTTGGTATAGGTAACGGTGTTGCCGTTTACGCACTGCCCGGTATCGTTAATAGTAAAGGCCATATCAGGCTTGGGCCATACAATTACCTGTTTTTCTACAGAGTCGTAACACTGGTGGTCGCTTTCCAGCCTCAGTTTTATAGTATGGGTAATGTCGTTAGTAAAAGTAAACGCAGGATTCACCACTGTACTGCTACCCTCGTTGCCAAAGGTCCATTGGTGGTCCATTGTGCCTTCTGCAATGGTACCCAGGCTGGTAAATTCAAAGCTGTTTTCATTCAGGCACTGGTCGGTATCGTTGATGGTGAAATCCGCATCCGGCGTAGCATACACATATACTGCTGATGTGGCTGTATCTTCACAGCCCTTGTCCGATCGGTTTATCAACCGGATAACATATGGGCCGTGGGTTGTATAAATAATGGTGGTATCCTGTTGCAGTGAAGTAAACCCTCCGCCCATGCTCCATTCCCAGGTTATGGTACCGGTACTTATGGTACTTAACCCGGTAAAATCAAACTGGTTCAGGTTCAGGCACTGGTCGGTATCGTTTATAATAAAGCTGGTATTGGGGCTGGGAAAAACAATCACCTGTTTGGTGATGGAATCCGTACAGCCAAAATTGCTTTCCAGCTTCATTTTAATGTTGTGGGTTACGTCATTGGTAAACACCTTCACCGGGTTTGCCTGCGTGCTGGTTCCTTCGTTACCGAAGGTCCATTCGTGGTTAAAGGTTCCTTCCGCAATGGCGCCCAGGCTGGTGAACACAAAGCTGTTCTGGTTCAGGCACTGGCCGGTATCGTTAATGGTGAAATCAGGCTCTGGAACCGCGTAAACATATACCGCCGAAGAAGCGGTATCGAAACAGCCATAGTCGGAACCATTGATAAGCGTGTAGGTTACCGGCCCATGGATTGTAAATACTATGGTTGTATCTTCCTGTGTGCTGGATTCCCCGTTGCTGAACGTCCACTGATAGGTCAGTCCGCCAAACGGTATGGTGCTCAGTCCCGTAAATACAAACTGGTTGGTATTCAGGCACTGGTCGCTGTCATTTACAGAAAACTGTGCGTCAGGTTTGGGAAACACCGTTACCTGCCGTTGTGCGCTGTCAATACAGTCAAAGTTGGTAGTGGCCTTCAGGGTAATGATAAAGTTACCGTCTGCGGCGTAATGGTAATCAGGCTGCACACCGGCAAGGGTATCGCCGTTGCCATATTTCCAAACATAGCTTGCAGTGCCGTACTTTAATGTTGTGTTGTTTACAAACGAGTACAGGTTGGTATTTACACACTGGTCGCTGTCGTTAATGCTGAATTGGGGAAATGGCTTCGGAAACACCGTTAGCGTTTGATAAGCGGTATCATAACAGCCCCGGTCAGAGGAAGCAACAAGCTGAACCCGGAAATTACTGTCTTTTGTATAGGTATGAAAGGTATTAAAGCCCGCTGAGCCAGTTCCATCGCCAAATGC
>DASPJH010000164.1:0-2840 GCA_035628715.1 Bacteroidia bacterium | reverse complement strand
GCATCCGCAGTAAGGAAGAAGATGTTTTTGGGAGTAGTACCTATTGAAGGCACTGCAATATTATCTACCGAATAGATAGGGTATGCAGCGCGCGTGTTTTCAGTAACGGTGGTATTGGTGTAATCAGGGGTGCGGGTACCTTCATAAAAACGAATATTCTCCAGCAGGGTGCCAAATTTAATGGCATCAAAAATCTGGGGCTCTTTCTCCTGCGTCAGGTCCACGCACTTGGCATAGCAACCGCCTTCAAAGTTAAACACGGTATTGCCGCTCCAGCCGTGCTCATCATCACCAATAAGTTTACGGTTAGGGTCGGCGCTCAGGGTAGTTTTACCCGTTCCGCTCAAACCAAAGAATATAGCAGTGTCACCGCTCTCGCCAATGTTGGCCGAGCAGTGCATTGAAAGAACATTTTTCTCTTGTGGAAGGATATAATTAAGAACGGTAAAAATGCCTTTCTTCATTTCACCGGTGTAACCGCTTCCGCCAATAAGGATAATCTTACGGCTGAAATCAATCATGGTGAAGTTGTGCTGGCGGGTACCGTCAACAGCGGGGTTAGCATGGAAGCTGGGAGCATTGATAATAACCCACTCAGCGTCAAAGTTTTTCAGTTCTTCAGCAGTAGGGCGCAAAAACAGGTTGTGGCAAAAGAGGTTGTTGTACGCCTTTTCAGTAAACACCTTAATGGTTAGCTTGTAAGCAGGGTCGGCGCAGGCTATGGCATCACGCACAAACACTTCGCGTCCGCTCCAGTGCTCAATCACTTTGTTTAAAAGGGTATCAAACTTATCCGATTCAAATGGCTGGTTTACATCACCCCACCACACTGTGTTTTCGGTTTTAGCATCCTTCACACAAAACTTATCCTTTGGCGACCTTCCTGTAAACTCGCCGGTGTCGGCAGCAAGAGCGCCGCTGTCGGCCAGTTGTCCTTCGCCTCTTTTCAGGGCTTCCTCCACCAGTTGGGCAGGCGTTAAGTTTGAGTGGGCTTTACCTACTTTACTAAGAACTTTCTTAATTACTTCGTTCATTGGTTTTGTTGTTGTAAAGAGTTACAGTAATAAGGCGCAAAGGTAATATTTTCATCTTAAAACCTTTGCTGATTTTTGTAATAGCACGTTGATACTACCATAGACAGGGATAAAACGGGAAAAGTTGCGCATTTGTTTGGATAGGTATGGGATTTTTACCCCGCAGCTGAAGCAACAGGCTACTGAATTAGGATACTACATGTGACGATAAAGATTCAACCCTCCTTCAGTAGCCACGTACTTTAGTGCGTGGACACCAATAGCAGAAAAGTTATTACCTTTGAACTCCGTTCAAACTGAAAACTCTAAACTCCAAACTTTAAACTGTCCCCATGCTCGGCTACCGTTTCTCAAAATACACCCCCCAGAGCGGCGAAACTTCGTTCGACCAGCTGTTCAGCCTGTTTAAAGAATTGCTGGTGTATACCTCAGGGGAAGTGCATGAAGCATTGGACTGGATGAATCAGCTTGACCGGGAATATAACCTAACCACCGACGAATACGGTATGGGCGATTTTATTGAGGATTTAAAACGGCTGGGCTATTTGCAGGAAGATGAAGAGAAAGAAGGCGGGCTGGCCATAACCGCCAAAACAGAAAAAACTATCCGCAAAGATTCGCTCGACCAGATTTTTGGTAAGCTGAAAAAGACCAAGCAGGGCAACCATAAAACCAATATCACTGGTAAAGGAGACGAATCCAGTAGCGATACCCGTGAGTTCAGGTTTGGGGACACACTGGAGCAGATATCCATGACGCAGTCGCTGAAAAATGCCCAGGTAAACCACGGTACAGATGATTTTTTAATGACCGAAGGCGACCTGGAGGTAGTGGAGCAGGAGCTGAAGGCCCAAACCAGCACGGTGCTGATGATTGATATAAGCCACAGCATGATTTTGTATGGCGAAGACCGTATCACCCCTGCCAAAAAGGTGGCTATGGCGCTGGCCGAGCTGATTACCACCCGCTACCCAAAAGATACGCTGGATATTATTGTATTTGGCAACGATGCCTGGAAGGTTGAAATTAAAGACCTCCCCTATCTAACCGTTGGCCCTTACCATACCAATACGGTTGCCGGCTTGGAGCTGGCAATGGATATTTTGCGCCGCCGCAAAAACCAGAATAAACAGATATTTATGATTACCGACGGCAAGCCCACCTGCCTGAAAGAGCCCGGCGGTTATTACCAGAACAGTTTTGGACTTGACCGGAAAATTGTAAATAAAACGCTGAATATGGCCGCCCAGTGCCGCAGGCTTAAAATACCCATCACCACTTTTATGATTGCCAGAGACCCTTACCTGCAGCAGTTTGTGGAGGAGTTTACAAGGGTAAATAACGGCCGGGCTTTTTACACCAGCCTGAAAGGACTGGGCAATTATATTTTTGAAGACTTTGAACGCAACCGCCGGAAAACGGTCAGGTAGCTACTAACATTTATACTGGCGTAAGGTTTGCAGTAACAGTCTTTTAATTAAATAATCTTTGCGCTAATCTTGCAAGTACGATGCGATACCATTTTATCTCTATCGGTGGAGCAGTGATGCACAACCTGGCGCTCGACCTGCAGGTTCAGGGCCATGCCGTTACCGGAAGCGACGACGAAATATTCGACCCCGCCCTCAGCCGGTTAAAAAAACACGGGTTGCTACCCGAAGCGTTCGGCTGGTTTCCCGAAAAACTTACTTCGGATATAGATGCCGTTATACTGGGAATGCATGCCCGGCAGGATAACCCCGAATTACTAAAAGCTAAAGAATTGGGCCTCACCATCTATTCTTTTCCTGAATTTATTTACGAGCA
>DASPJH010000163.1:0-2331 GCA_035628715.1 Bacteroidia bacterium | reverse complement strand
CGGAATGCCCGTCAATATTGAAGATGCCCCACCGACAACTACTGCTCAGTAGCTGAGCGGAGTTTTAACGAGTAACGGATTAAGCGCGCGCATTTTTAGCCCTTTAAAATTTTATACATCCCTATTAATTAATTATCAGCTACTTATGTCAATTATTAAATCAGTATTATCACGTTATCATTTTTTATTCATACATTGGGCTGCTCTTTTCCAGTCGTAAACAAACAGGATAGCTTGCAAAAGCGCCTGAGCAGTGCAACTGGGTTATGTTCTTAATTTTTTGGTAAACAAACTACTAATGACAAAAACATCTACAACACTCAGTGGACTATTAGTCCCCAAATTGAAACGGAAGCCATTAAAAACCCTAATGCTTCCATTACTCTTCTTTTTGCTCACTTCCAGTGCATTTGCCCAGGCCCTCTCCGGCGTAAAAACAATTGACGCCTCGGGAAGCGGCCCTAACAATTACACATCATTTACAGCAGCGGTTAACGACCTGATGTCAAAAGGCGTAAATGGTCCCGTTTTATTCCAGGTGGCAGCGGGTACCTACACCGGTCAAATCACAATTCGCGCTGTTTCAGGCGCCAGTGCCACAAACACCGTTACATTTGACGGCGGATTTGGAAATGCAGACACACGCATCGTTACTTATTCTGCGTCCTCAGCTACCGATGCACATGTAATCAGGTTAGACAATTCAAGCTACATCCATCTCAAAAACCTTACCTTTAAAAACACAGGCACATCTGCCGGTTTGGGTATCAGCATTTTTGGAAATGCCAACAACTGTGAGATTGTCGGCTGTAATGTGTATGTAGATTCCACATCCACCAGCACTAACTTTAAAGCCATCCAGATGACTAACAGTACTTCTTCTTCCGACGGAGGGTATTGCGGTGGAACAAGCGCTTCGCCATACAACATCACTATTGACAGCAATACCATTGCAGGCGGTTATTTTGGTTTTTACGGAACTTCTAACTACTCTACTTCTGCCCCCCACATACTTTTTATAAGAAATAACACTATACGCCTGGCATACAATACGGGCATTGGTATTTCAAGTGTTCGTGGATACGAGATTAACTACAACTATGTAAACATGCGTGCCGGTGTTACTGCAAGCCGTGGTTTTACACATTGTAACGGTGGAACAAGCGGAGTGCAGGCCTATGATATGATAGGAAACATTTTTGAAAACTGCGGTGAGTACGGTATCCACTCTCAAACCCGTAACAACAATGGCGCCCGTGGAAAATTATGGAACAACTTTATTAAAGGTACCTTTTTAAGCGCCAATGCAAGGGGTATTTACCTGAATTACGACCGTAATATGGATGTATGGCACAATACTATTGTCATTCAAAACAATATTGGTACCAATGGTGCCGGTTTATGGGTTTCACCCAGCGGTTATCCCAACGATGTGGTAAATAACAATATCCTTATCACCGACCCGAATGCTTCAGGCTTTGCGATAAACTCACTTAGCGGAACAATTGCAAACTCTGACTATAATAACTATTACAAGGTTAACGACAAACCCGGCCAGTTTTTAGTCGCTATGAACGGAACCCAGCTTACCAAACAAAACTTCAGGGGATTTTCAGGATTCGATATGAATTCATACAGCGAAGACCCCAACCTGGTATCGGCTGATGACCCAAGGCCGTTGTCTGCCTGTTTGCGTGGGATTTACCTTTCAAGCAGTTCAGTGGATCTGTTCCAAACCACCCGTAGCAACCCTCCTACAGTGGGCGCCGCTGAAAGCGCCGGTGGATTGGCTCTTGACATGGCAGTAGATGCATTTCTACAGCCATCTTTCCCCATCCCGTCAGGTAACAATGATGTGGAAGTCAGAATCAGGAACAAGGGTACTAACACTATTACCTCAGTTGATGTAAGTATCCAGTTAGGCAGTGTAACACACACCATAAACTGGACCGGCAGCCTCATTGCCTGTGATGACACCACGATACTATTTACAGGCTCGAACCAGCTAAACATAGGCCCCGGCCAAAATACCATAAAAGCCTGGGTAGCCAGCCCGAACAACGATACGGACGAAAACAACAGCAACGATACTATATCGCAAAGTTTCTGTTCGCCGTTTGCCGCAGGTACTTATACAATTGACCCGGCAGGTTCAGGCCCCAACAACTATACAACCATTAAGCAAGTTACTGATATAATTAACTGTGGCGGTATATCCGGCCCGGTTACATTTAACCTTGCTGCAACAACCTTTAATGAAACAATTGATCTGCTTTTTGTTAAAGGTGCATCATCAGTAAACAGAATCACCTTTAAAGGTGCCGGAGTTGG
>DASPJH010000162.1:0-4005 GCA_035628715.1 Bacteroidia bacterium | reverse complement strand
CCGTCAACCGGCGAAAGTGCTGTAAGTGCGCTTAAATCCATCGGGGCAAAATTAGTTGTTTGGAGGTGAAAACATTGTGCGGATAGGATATAAAATATATAACGGATAGGATATGAAATCCTCCCTATGGAATTGCTGCCGCACGGAGGGTTTTAAACCCTCCGTGCGGCAGCAATTCCACAGCAGCAGGTTTCATACCTGCTGTATAATGCATTTACCTTTTGCTGGTTAAAATGTATCAATGCCAAAAATCATATGAGCCAAAATAAGCTATCCCTTTGGGTGCACCTGGTATGGGGAGTAAAGAACAGGCAGCCCCTGATAACAAATACCGTAAAACCGATTTTGTACGAAAGAATGTTTCAAATTGCTTCAGATAAAAATTATCAAATTTCTGAGATCGACGGCTATACCGACCATATACACCTGCTGGTGCTTTTAAACCCAATGCACAGTATCAGTGGTATAGTAAAAGACTTTAAAGGGCTCACTTCTACCTGGCTTAACCAGCAAAAAATAACCGATACCTATTTTGAATGGCAGGATGGTTATGGTGCATTTACCGTAAGTTCTTTTATGGTGGAAAGGGTAAGGAATTATATAAAAAACCAGGAGCTGCATCATAAGGATGCTGATTTTGAAGGTGAAATGGAGTATTTGAAGCGGTTGGGAGATAAATTGACTGTTTAATTTCAGGATAGGGTATAAAATCCTATCCTGTGAAATTACTGCCCGAAGGAGGGTTTTAAACCCTCCTTCGGGCAGTAATTTCATAGCAACAGGTTTCACACCTGTTGCACACCCTAACCGCTGTAACGTACCCATCGTTTACAAAAGCACCATCATCCAAATCGCTTTCAAACACCGCTAAAAACCCTATTTTTGCCTTCTATGGTACGTAACAGGATAGCAAAAATTGCAGTAATAGCGCTATTGGCGCTGGTTCCCGTGTTATTCATCGCAGCTTCGCTGGCCGAGGGTATGTTCCCCCTCAGCGAAATCAGCAAGATTGATTTAAAAAAAGCCGGGTTAAAAATTAAAACCACCGAAGTGTACAACCCCAACGGCACCAGCCTGGTAGATGCACTGGTGCGCGTAGGCGGCTGTACAGGCTCGTTTGTATCAGCCGACGGTTTAATTATTACCAACCACCACTGCGCATTCAGTTCAGCCGCTGCTGCCAGCTCGCCTGAAAACGACTATATCACCAACGGTTTCCTGGCTGCCGACCGCAGTAAGGAGATCCGCACCTCGCTCACCTGCCGCATCACAGCATCGTATGTAGATGTATCGGGCAAAGTATTGGCGGGCACCGAAAATATAACCGACGCCAACGAAAAGGCCGCTTTGATAAAAGCCAATCTCCAGAAAATAACTGCTGAAGAGCAGGCCGCCAACCCGACGCTGGAAATTGAAATATCAGAGATGTTTATCGGTAAGGCTTACACCCTGTTCCGTTACCAGCAGATTAAAGATGTGAGGCTGGTATACATTCCCCACCGCAGCATTGGTGAGTTTGGCGGCGAAAGCGACAACTGGGTATGGCCACGTCACAACGGCGACTTTGCCTTTTTGCGTGCTTATGCCGCCCCTGACGGTAGCCCGGCTGAGTATTCTGAAAGCAATGTGCCCTATAAGCCCAAAAAATTTCTTGCTGTAAATCCCAACGGCGTAAAAGAAAACGACTTTGTGTTTGTGTTGGGTTACCCCGGCCGCACCTACCGCCACCAGCCCGCTGCCTTCCTGGATTACCAGTATAACCAGGTATTGCCCACCACCAGCGAGTGGTACGATTACCAGATTGAAACCATTGAAGAGCTGTCAAGAAAAGATAAAGCGTTTGAAATAGCCCTTGCCAGCCGTGTAAAAAGCCTGGCCAACGTAACTAAAAACTACAAAGGCAAACTGACGGGATTGGACCGCACCACCATTATTGAAGACAGGAAGGCGGACGAAGACGCGATGAAAAAAATGATTGAAGGCAATGCTGATTTGAAGTCCCGGTACGGCACACTGTTTAGTGATATTAATGCCGTATATGCCGAAAGAAATTCCACTTTTCGCAGAAACTACTACATTGCTGAACTGGTGAATGCTGCCGGTCCGTTTTACCTGGCCAGCTTTATCAGCTATCATAAAAATGAGATAAAAAACCTTACCGGTAAAGACAGTGCAGATTATATAGCCAAAGTGCAGGCACAGCGTAAAACCCTTGAAAAATATTTTACTATCCGCAATAAACAACTGGATAAAAAGCTGGTGGAGCACCTGCTGCTAACTATTTATAACCTGCCCAAAGAATTGCAGGTAGCATCGGTAACGAATACGTTTACCGGCCCGGATGCCGAGGCTACTATTAGTGCTGCTGTTGAAAATGCCGATAAAAAAGACAATATGTTTGACAGGGAATATATTTTGGGCCTGCTGGATAAAGACCCTGCAAAACTGCTGGCTATTGATAACGAACTGGTAACAATATCAGAAGAAATATTTAACCTGTATAATGAATATATAACTAAAAATACGGAGCATAACAACCGCTTAACGGAACTGAATGCCCGTCTACTGGAAGTGAAACAGATGTATAAAAAAACTGATTTTATTCCGGATGCCAATAGTACGTTACGCTTTACCTACGGAAACGTAAAAGGCTACTGGCCAAATGATGCTGAGTATAACGCACCGTTTACCACCGTTAAAGGCATTATTGAAAAAGCTAAAACAAGCGGCGATTACTATTTGGAAAGCCACCTTAAAGAAATAATGAAACGTGCCAACCCGGATGGTATTGTATGCCTGCTGTATAACCTGGATACTACCGGTGGAAACAGCGGCAGCCCCATTTTGGACGCCAAAGGCCAGCTTGTGGGCGTAAATTTTGACCGTGCTACCACGGCCTGTATTAATGACTATGCCTGGGATGATAAATACAGCCGCTCTATTGGAGTGGATATCCGCTATGTAATTTTTGTGTTGAAAGAGATAGCTAAGGCCCCGCATTTGGTGAGTGAGATGGGCGTTAAAAGTTAAATTCAGTTTTTCATTTACAATTTGTACCAATAAAGGTATATAACTAACCTATGAATAAATTATTTTTAATAACTGTTGTATTGTTTGCTGTTTCCTGCAAACAAAAACCTTCCGGTCCTTCTGACGCTGAAAAAACCGAACAGGCCCGTAATGAAATGGAGGTGAAGCTGCGTAGATCGTTTACGGAATTTTTTACACGGGATAGTATTACTGTAGATACTGTGGCCATTAAGCTGGTGGACAGCGCCACGGAAAGAACGGAGAATATGCTGCGCTGCCTGCTGATTGACCGTCGGAAAAAGGACATAGACAAGCTGGTGGGCCTGCAGCAAAATGTGGTGGATGCATCTATGAAGGTGAGCCCTATCCTGGCTGAACCTGAGAAATTTGAGCTGGAACGCCTGAAAATTAAACAATTGAAACTGCAGGTTATGCTGGATGGCTGCATGGATAAAACCGGCGGTGCGGACTCCACCCTATTTAAATACTATTTAGTGGACGTGGAAACCATACGCACCACAAAAGACGGTAAAGATACTATCTCGGGCCAGTACCTGGTAGATACTATGTGGAAGGTATACATGCCGGAGATTGAAGATTAAAAAGAAACAACACCGGCATTAGCTATAACCCTAACAGAGTTTCAGGGTTCCCGTGAAGGTAAACAGCCACATTTAACCTTCCCGCAACCCAACTTTTCTGTACATAAACTACCTTTGCCAGGGTTATGAAGAAGTTAAGTTTACTTTTAGCGTTAGTCGGAATATCTGCGCTGGCAGCCAGTGCTCAAAAGCTGCGTATATCAATAGATACAGCCAAATACGGAATATTGTATAAAAATGTTCCATCAAACAGGAATATCACCATTTACAACGATGCACCGTTTCCCATTACCGGCATCAGCCTCAAAACCACCGACCGTGATTTTACTGTTAGTGATACCCTTATAGATACCATACAGGCACTTTCGTCAAA
>DASPJH010000161.1:0-4380 GCA_035628715.1 Bacteroidia bacterium | reverse complement strand
GCCCGACACGCCCAGCACATAAAAACCCATTTCAAGAGGTATGGCATAAAGCTTCAGTATAGAATCTAGCGACGGCTTAAAATGCTGAAACCGGCCCAGCGCTGCCGAAGTACCGGACGGGTTGCTGATAAAATCAGCAATATATCTTCCAGCTTCACTGGTGTATCTGATGGCTAACGTTGAGTCAACTTCCTGCAGCCGTTTAGCGTACAACGAATCATTCTGCGCCGAAGCGGTAAGGGCAAAACAAATAATGGCCGTGAAAGCCGTAACTTTTACTATAATACTGTGCATCCGTGGGTAATTATTGCAGAATTAATACCTAAACGGCACAATAGGTAAAAAAATTTCAAAAAAAATTTACAGAGTTTCTGAAAACGCCAGTAATTCAGCGTCTTTAAACTTAGGTGCCATTAGCTGGATACCCCATGGCATTCCATCCGCCAATGTTTCGGCAGGAACGGAAATAGCAGGCATACCAGCCAACGGGGCCTGCACGGTAAAAATATCCGCCAGGTACATAGCCACGGGGTCGGCGGCTTTGTCGCCTATTTTAAAAGCTGGTGTTGGCGTTGTGGGCGACAGGATATAATCGTAACTGGAAAATATTTCCCCGGTGCGCTGCTGTACCACCCGGCGAACTTTTTGAGCTTTGGTATAGTAAGCATCGTAATAATCGCTGGAGAGCACGAATGTTCCCAGCATGATGCGGCGCTGAACTTCTTTACCAAACCCTTCACTCCGCGATTTTTTAAAGGTGCTCTCCAAATCTGTGGCATTGGGACTGCGGTAGCCGTATTGCAACCCCTGGTAGCGAGACAGGTTGCTGGATGCCTCAGCCGTGGTAAGCACATAATAACAGGGCACCATGTACTCAAGAAAAGGGAAACTCACTCCTTCAACCGTATGGCCCTGCTGTTTCAGCTTTTCTATCATATCCAGCGTGCCTTTTTTCACATCAGGATGGATACCGTCGTTTTCCAGGGTGTCGCTGATATAGGCTATACGTTTTGGGCCAAACGTTTTAATCCCTGCAAATACAGGAGCTTCTTTTTGAGAGAGGGTGGCATCGTATTCATCCGCACCGGCAATAACATCCATAATGGCCTGCATATCGCTGATGCTGGAAGTAATAGGGCTAATCTGGTCTAATGACGAAGCATAAGCAAGTAATCCCCAGCGTGAAACCATGCCATATGTGGGCTTATAACCATACAACCCGGTAAAGGCTGCAGGCTGGCGTACCGAACCACCGGTATCACTGCCCAGAGCAGCCAGGCATAAATCGGCCTGGACAGCCACAGCGCTACCACCCGATGAACCACCCGAAACACGGGTGTTGTCCAAATCGTTCCGTACGGGACCGTATGCGCTGTTCTCATTACTGGCGCCCATGGCAAACTCGTCGCAGTTGGTGCGGCCAATCAGGATGCAGTCTTCGGCCAGCAGTCTTTCGGTAACGGTAGAAGAGTACAAAGACGTAAAGCCTTCCAGTATTTTGCTCGAGCCGCTTACTTTGTGGCCCTTATAACAGATATTATCTTTTAGCGCCAGCACCATCCCGGCCAGTTTGCCGGCGGTGCCGTTTTTCAGCTTTTCGTCAATGGCAGCAGCCTGTGCAAGCGCATCTTCCGGCCACACTTCCAAAAAAGCGTTCAGGTGCTTTTTTTCATCAATACGTTGTAAATAGTACTGTACCAGTTGGGTACAGGTAAGGCCGGCAGTTAAAGCGGCACGTACCTCTTCCAGCGATTGAAATTTCTTCAAAGCCACCAGTGTTAGTGCAGGTTTAAAGAGTTACTTGGTTTCGCTTGTTTTTTCAGCGGCAGGAGGTGTTTTCATACCTTCCTGTATTTCGCTCTTTACTTTGCTTTTGGCTTCGTTAAACTCCCTGATACCGCTGCCAAGGCCGCGCATCAGCTCGGGAATTTTTTTTCCGCCGAACAACAAAAGAATAACAAGGATAATCAGTACCCATTCGGTAATTCCGGGCATGCCCATAAGAAGAATGTTTAAAGTCATTACTAAGAAATAGAGCGCAAAGGTACAAAAAATTTGCCATCGAACGAGAATTGACAGAATTTATTCGGTCCATTGAACGCTCTTCATTCCAGTCATTCCCGACTTGTTCGGGAATCCGTCGCAGCTACACCAGATTCCCGAACAAGTCGGGAATGACCAGAAGATACTCGAATTTAACAAAAATTACTCCATCCACTTTTTAAATACCGGTGCCTTTTCCCTGCTGATGTCCGTTTCGGGGTAGAGGGGTGTTTTTAATTTAAGATGCAATTTACCGGTGTAGTCAGCGCGATAATTTTCAATGGCGTTAATATTCACAATAGCATGACGGTTGGCACGAAAGAATTTTTCAGGTGGCAACAGGTGTTCTACTTCGTCCAGGCTGTTAAACTGGTCGGGGATATAGCGCTCGCCGTCCAGCGTATACACAAACACCACCTCGTCACGGACAAATAAGGCAATTTGCTCAGTTGCCACGGGCATTAATGTGTTTTTATAGTGAACTATAAACCGCTCTTTGTGCTTTTGCTGTTGCGGACTCAATTGGCGTACCAAGGCCTCCAGTTGTTGTTGTACCTGGGCAGTGGCCTCGCCGTTATCAAACAGTTTATGGTATTTTTCTACGGCGGCTTTTAACTCATCTTCGTCAATTGGCTTTAACAGGTAATCTACACTGTTAACCTTAAAAGCACGAATGGCATACTCGTTATAAGCGGTTGTAAAAATTACAGGACACTGCAAGTCAGTTTTATCAAAAATTTCAAAGCTGGTGCCGTCGCTTAGCTGTATATCCATAAATACCAGGTCGGGAGCCGGATGAGTAGTAAACCACTCCACAGCTGTTTTAAGACTGTGCTGGGTTGCAACCACCTGTACATCGGGGCAGCACCGCACCAGCATTTTGTTCAGGTCGGCTGCAATTAACTTTTCATCTTCAACTATTACTGCTTTCATTCATCAATGGCACTTTAACGGTAAAATAACCTCGGGTGTTATCAATTATCACCTCTTTCCCCGCGGTATAATAATACAAGGCCGAAAGGTTGTCCAACCCTTTTTTATTGCTGCCTTCCACGCGTGTTTTAGGCTGGTGGTTGTTTTTCACCACCAGGTAGCCGTTTTCAATATACACTGAAATATTTAACGGGCTACCCTCATACGTGACGTTGTGTTTAATGGCGTTTTCAATTAATATCTGCAAAGTTACCGGTACAATTCTAAGCTTAGAAAACTCCGGTGTACGCTGTATTTCCACACCCAATCCGCCATCAAAACGGGTTTTTAATAACGAAATGTAATTTTGCACAAAATTAACTTCGGTATCCAATGTAACACAATCCGTCTGATTATTTTCCAGTAAATAGCGGTACACTTTGGACAGCTGCTTTAAAAACTGCGAAGCCAGTTGGGGGTTATCAGTAATTAAACTGTTCAAAGAAGAAAGACTGTTAAATAAAAAATGTGGATTTAACTGGTTTTTAAGATTTTCAAAATGCACTTCGGCTTTTTCTTTTTCCAGCCGTTCCTGTTTTATCAGCGATTTTTTCCATTCCAGGAAAAAGTGGTTGCCTATAAGGCCTCCATTGGCCGCCAGGTTCACCAGTAAATACACCACAAGGCCTGAGAATATTATCTGTTTGTTAATGGTAATGTCCTGTATGATTGCAATAACTGCTAACGTCAAAACAAATAAAACGCCGTAAAAAAATATCTGCCCTACAATTAACTGGATGAAAATACGGCGCATAATACCCTTAGAATAAGGCACTAGTTTATTCAGCAGTATGTTTAGGTATTCCGTTCCCCGCCACATAATTGTTATTCCCACCATGCTGGCAAAAAAAGCCTGCACCTGCTTGGTACGGGTAAAGTACTCGGCAAAAAACAACACCCTCACTACCAGCCCAAACGTGGCAAGACTGACAATAATTATTGCCCGTTGCAGTATTTTTTTTAAGGTTTTATTATTCATCAAAAAAGTCACGGGCTACAATTTCTCCGTCCTGCATTACAATAATACGATCAGAATTGCGGGCAAACTCTTTATCGTGTGTCACCGCCACTATAGTTTGGTTAAACTCCACGGTTAACTGCTTAAATATATCAAAAACTACCTGGGTATTTTTAGTATCCAGGTTCCCGGTAGGTTCGTCGCCCATAATTATTAACGGGTCATTAATCAGGGCCCGGGCAATAGCCACCCTTTGTTGCTGCCCGCCCGAAAGCTTGGAAGCAGGCTTAAGCGCCTGGTCCTGCATATCCAGTATTTTTAATTTTTCATACGCCCGTTCTTTTATTTCCTCCCGCGAGTACTTGGCCAGTTTAAGTGCAGGCATCATTACATTGTCCAGGCATGAA
>DASPJH010000160.1:0-3545 GCA_035628715.1 Bacteroidia bacterium | reverse complement strand
CTTTTAAAATCTTTTGGTTGTCAGCCTCTGCAAACACCACCTTTTTGGGTTGCTTGCGCGCTTTTACCGTCAGGTAGTTCATCAGCTTGTTTTCAAGCCCCATGCGATTTTTAAGTTCCGCTTCGTAGGCGTCCCAATCGGTAATAGGCTTGCGGGCCACGCCACTGTCCATAGCGGCTTTAGCCACAGCAGGGGCTACGATATATATAAGCCGGTTATCAATTGGCTTGGGAATAATATAATTGCGGCCAAACTCCATGTTCTTTTCGTTGTAAGCGCGCATCACAATATCTGGTACAGGCTGCTTGGCCAGGTTTGCCAGTGCACGAACGGCTGCCAGCTTCATTTCCTCATTTATCTGCGTAGCTCTTACATCCAGCGCCCCCCTGAAAATGAAAGGGAAGCCCAGTACGTTGTTTACCTGGTTGGGAAAATCGCTACGCCCGGTAGCCATAATAATATCCTTACGGGTAGCCACGGCAAGGTTATAGTCAATCTCCGGGTCGGGATTAGCCATGGCAAACACCACCGGGTTATCAGCCATACTTAGCAGCATTTCCGGTGTCAGCACATTTCCTTTTGAAAGGCCGATGAATACATCAGCGCCCCGCATCGCTTCTTCCAGCGTATGTATTTTTTTATCGGTGGCAAAAAAGGCTTTGTTTTCGTCCAGGCCTTCGCTGTCTTTGCGGATAACACCTTTGCTATCCAGCATTATTATATTTTCTTTTTTTACGCCTAATGACAGAAAAATGCGGGTACAGGAAATAGCCGAAGCTCCCGCCCCGTTTACCACCATATTCAATTTATCCAGCGGCTTCTTAACAATCTCGGCAGCGTTCAGCAGGGCTGCACCGCTTATAATAGCAGTACCGTGCTGGTCGTCATGCATAATAGGAATGGATAGTTCTTCCTTCAGGCGCCTTTCAATTTCAAAACATTCCGGAGCTTTAATATCCTCCAGGTTTATTCCGCCAAAAGTGGGCTCCATTGCTTTCACCGTACGTACAAAATCGTCTGCGGTAGTACAGTTCAATTCAATATCAAAAACGTCTATATCAGCAAAAATTTTAAACAGTATCCCCTTCCCTTCCATCACCGGCTTAGAAGCTTCAGGCCCCAGATTTCCCAAGCCCAGCACTGCTGTACCGTTTGATATAACCGCCACCAGGTTACCTTTGGCAGTATAACGGTATACATTGGCAGGGTCTTCAGCTATTTTCAGGCAGGGCTCAGCCACACCTGGCGAATATGCCAACGCAAGATCACGCTGGGTTTGCGTCGGTTTGGTTGGTATTACTTCAATTTTCCCTGGCCTCCCCTCTTCGTGGTATTTAAGGGCTTCCTGTTTGTAATTGTTGATTTCGCTCATCTGATTTAAATATCGGGCCGGGCAAAAATAGCAATGTTTCGCTAAGTATTGTGTGGCAGTAGTAACCGTAGTAAAAAAGCTTTTTTAAATAATAATGGTTACTTTTGCAAAATTTTAAAACGCAGTATGCTTCTTCGTTTTCAACAAGTTGTAATTTCTTGCCTGTGCCTGCTACTGGTGCTTTTAGCATCGTGCGGGAACAAGGGTGAGGAAGCTGCGGCAGATGCTGAAATTGCAGAGCTGGATTCTACCATTCATGCTATGCATGCTGTGATAGATACCGGTTACAAAAACAACTATGAATACCTGAACGGCATTTTAACGGCCCTTGAGAAAAAATGTGAGCAGGCCGGTTACAATATTGGGTTGGCTCGTATATACCTGATGCGTGGGTCAATGGAACGGTGGAGGCAAAACTACAGCGAGGGGCTGGAATGGTGCAAAAAAGCATACGACAAAGCCAAAGACACTGATACTAAAACAGAAACGGATATATTGCTGGAAACCGGTGATATTTATAAAGAACTGAATAAAAAGCGGCTTGCCAATGAGTACTTTCTTATGGCCTATGAAATTGCTGATAAGTTGGAGGATAAAACAGTGAAGGCCTTTGTGGCCAGCCGGCTAGGAGTAATTTTTTACCAGCAGCGCAACTACCCGTTATCCCTGGAAACCAATAAAAAAGCCCTGAGCTATCTAAAAGAGGTTAATTTTAAAGGCGAGCACGAAACCAAACATTTACAGCTGTATAACAACATTGCCCTTTGCTACGTTCAGATGGGGCACTTTGATTCGGCAAGATCGTATTACGACAGCGCCCTGCTGGAAGGCCAGAAGCTGAAGGGTTCTATTAAACAGGTTGCCAGCGGGGTGGTATATGGAAATATGGGAAGGCTTTACCAGCTTAAAGGAGATTACCCTGCTGCTGTTGAATACCTGAAAAGAAATATTACCGTAAACAGTAAACCCCGGAATGATAACGGTGATGCGGTTACTTCTCTTACTTACCTGTTGGAAATATACCTGGAACTGGACAGTAACAGGAGGTTTGAAGAGAATGTTGACCAGGCTGTAAAATTCACATACACTGTAAATCGTAATGACATGCGTGCATGGCGGGCCCGGCTTATGGACCTGCAGGCCAGGCAAAGCGCTAAAACAGGCAATTACACCGACGCTTACAAGTACCTGGTGCAAAAAACAAGTTTGCAGGATACTATTAATAATCTTGAAGTTACCGAAGACCTTAAAGACCTGATTTTATATCGCCAGCTTAACGAGCAAACTGATAAAGTAAAAAAGCTTGAAGAAGACCGGAAGAAACAGGACACACGGATGCAAAACCTATTATTGGCCGGGGGAATTGTAGTTATTGTGTTTACTGCCACTATCCTGGGATTATACGGCTACCGCAGAAGTCTTAAAAAGGCTAAAAACCTGAACGACCAGATAGCCAAACAAAACAAGCTGATTAACAGCAACCGCATAAAACTTGAAAGTGCCATTGATGAGCTTAAGGTACTAAATGCCGAAAAAAATCGCCTGCTGGGAATGGTAGCTCATGATTTGCGCGGGCCCATATACAATATTACAGGCGTATTGCAGCTGCTTGATAATTCTGAAGGGTTTGCCAAACTGGATGAGTCTGACAAGCAACTGGTGGAGCTGATAAAAAAATCGTGCGACAATGCGCTGGATGTTATAAACGACCTGCTGGATGCCGCCCAGCTGGATAACGCAAGCGGCCCCAAAGATCTTGAAAAAGAACCGGTGAACCTGGCTGACCTGGTTAGAAATACTATAAACATGTATGACAACAGGGCTCAGCATAAGAACATACAGGTGCAGTTTAATGAGCCGGAGGAGCCGGTTATTGCTTTTGTCAGTGGTGAAAAACTGAGCCGTGCCATAGGAAACTTATTATCTAACGCGATTAAGTTCAGCCATTCTGACAGTAAAGTAACCGTAGGATTATCAAGCACTGTGGATACAGCAGTGATAAGCGTTTCAGACGTTGGTGTGGGTATTCCCAGGGAGGATTTTGAAGCCATCTTTGATAAGTTTACCAAAGCTAAGCGCCATGGTACGCTAGGAGAAAAACCGGTGGGATTGGGAATGTCTATAGTGAAGCAAATTGTAGACGCACACAACGGGCGTGTGTGGTTTGAAAGCA
>DASPJH010000159.1:0-7284 GCA_035628715.1 Bacteroidia bacterium | reverse complement strand
AGTCGTTGGTATTTACTCCCTGTACGGCTAAATAATGATTGCCTATTTTTATAATTTTAGTTATAGAATCGGCCGGGCAGGTTCCGTTAAATACTCTGAGGGTAACAGAAAACACCCCTGTATCACCGTACAAATGTTTAGGGCTATCTGCCGTGCTGGTGGCTCCGTCGCCAAAATTCCACCTGCTGTTAATAATTGTGTCGGCTGTAGTGATGTTGGTAAACTCAATAGAATCAAACGGCAACCCTATAGGATCAGCAATAAAATCTACCACCGGCTTTTGCACAACGCGTATCCATATACTGTCCGTGCCCGTGCACGAGGTTGATGTATCTGTAAATGTATAGGTAAGATAATGCCCGCCGGCACCTGCCACTGACGGATTAAAAGTATTTCCGGTAACACCCGGGCCGGTCCAGGTACCGCCCGGTGGCTGGGCAAGAAGTGGCACGGCCGTAGTTGTGGAACAAACGGGGGGTCTGGGAACAAAAATTATTTCCGGCGGGCCGAATTTCAGCATAAATGTTTTTGCATTTTTACCAGGAAGCGCGCAGGTACTGTCGTTAACAGAGATAGTAATCTGATAATTGGTAAAAGTGGCCAGCATTGCAGAATCAACCGTAATACATACTCTTAAAATTGGCCGGGCCGGGTTACTACTTATATTGTTAACAGTGGCATTGGGAAAATTATGAGTGAAACTGTAATGCACCGTGTCGGAAGCATCTGCATCAGTAACAGGTATGTCAAAACAATAGGTGCCGGAAACTGAATCGCAAATTTTCAGGTAGGGATCAGCATTGGCAAACAGGGGTACTTTGTTAGTGGGCATTGAAATTACCTGCACCATTGCTTCGCGTATAATTTCTCCTATTTGGGTTAATACACCGCCAATTATTCTCCACTCTTTAACCCGTATTGCTATTACAGAAACCTGGTTGTTTACAGTGGGCCTGAATGTCATGTTGGATGTCAGGGAATCAAACCGGAAGCCTGCCGGGAAATTAATTCCCGAATTAGGAAACCCTAAAAAAGTAATTGGCCGTTTCTGTGTCCAGGCGCCGCTGTAAGTAATATCTGCTCCCGGCCCGCTTTGCGGGAAAATCTGCTCATAGGTTAAAAAATCGCCGTCGGAATCATAAGCAGTGTGGGTTATAAATTGCTGTTGCCCCAAAGGAAGGAAAAATGTAGGCAAGCCGGCAAACTCAGGGGATGAATTGGTTGGCGCCTGGCAAAAATCAGCTTTGGTTTCGGTATAAAACAGGGTGTTTGCCGGGCCGGTAGTAATTATAGAGTTACGGCAGCATTGCTCCCATGACAGGGTGTATTGGCACCCGGTTACCGTGCCTGCGCCAACAGTGCAGGTATTAACGGGCAACCGCACTCTCCGCTGAAACACAAACTCCTCAACTCCATAAGGATAACTGCCGGAGCACCGGCTGCCGGTAGAGCATTTTGGGCTTATACCTGTAACATCGCGTACAGACATCTGGAAAAGGGTTATATCAAAAGTATCACAGGCGCTGATGAATTTAACGGGCGTATTAACCAAAGCAACGCCATTGCAATCGCGGTACACTTTCATGGTAACATCAAAGCTGTCGGCCGTTGCGTGTTTGTAGGTGATTTCCGCGCCCAACACATGGGTGGCATTAAGTTTACTTGTGCCCGTGAGCAGCATTACTGCACAAAAAAGCCAAACAGAAGTTTTTTTCATAACGATAGATTTAAGTCAGGTTACGGTTATTACGCCGCACGGGGTTAAAGGGTTGCATGGGCTGTTTATTCGATGAAAATCACCTTATCAGATACTTTAACGCCATCATTTCCTGTTATCTGAAGCAGATACATACCGCTGCTTCCGGGCGACAATATTAGATATTCATTGCCATTTCTTTCTATAACTGCCGGAATAATTTTCCCGGTTATGTCCGTTAATTCTACCAGCAGTATATTTTCACCCGCCACAATAACTGCGTCTTTTGCAGGATTGGGATAAATTTTAAATAAAGAGTTGTGTACAGGTTTAATCCCCACCGTTGACCGAACAGTTATATACTTATTTTTAGTTATAGAAGCATTACAAATTCTCGAATAATTAATTAAGGTAACATGGTATGTGCCGGTATCATTAAATACTTTGGTAATGGTGGAGCTTGTAGAATGGATAGTATCGGTTAGTAATCCATTTTCGTGTATAAAAACCCAGGTACGTTTGGAAACTGGACCGATCGTTTGGTCAACGAAGTTTACGTAAAGGGGCGCACCGCCTATAGTGGTGGAGGAAGTAAAGAGGGGCGTTTGGTTTTTTACAACCCTGATAAATCGGTCTCTGTTAACGGCACAGCCGTTACTGTCGCTGGCACTGTACTGGTAAAAATAATACCCCTGGTTAAGCACCGCGGGGTTCAGCAAACTATCGTTCACTATCCCTGTGCCTGTATATTTGCCTCCCCGCGGTGTTGCCGCAAGTAGCGTTATCCCATCATTAAGGCAAATGGAATCAGGTTTGTGAAAAATGACCTGCTGAGGCTGGTGGGCTTGAACAAACACGGTGTCATAGCCAATGCACCCAACACTATCAACAACAGTTAAATATGCGTAGCTTCCCCAGGAAGGTGGAGTTATTTTAAATGTATCAGCCTTAGAATAATTATCCCAGATATAAGTAAATGGCGAAATGCCCGTTAGTGCTCTTCCTGTGGCAAAAACTGTGGCACCGATACAAACAGTTGTGTCGGCTGAGGCGCGCACCATGAGCTTGCCAGCCGGGTGTAGGTATATTGAGTCAAAATGTTCTAAGAGACACGAACCAGGCAAGTATACACTTACTATAAACTTGTTCCAACCGGTGTCATGCAGGATGTACTTAAAACTATCACTCGTGCTTTTTACAAGTGTCGAGTTGTTAAAAAAATATATACTCCTTATTCTTTTACCGGGCTCCTTTTTTTTCATTACAATGGAGATTGTTTGGCAACTCACTTCTTTTTTTTCGTACTCTAAATAGGATGAATCAAATTCGGGCCTTGCAAATAATGCAACGGTACGGGTGTTTACACCGCTGGGGTAACACCTGTTATCTGTTGCCCGCAATGTCATCAGGTAGGGCCAGTTGCGAACATCCGCTTCTTTAGGCTGCCAGCAAAACTCTGTTCTGACAAACCTTTGGGCTGTATCTATCACAAACTGGGCGTCTTTAATTGCGCTATCCCAAGTCAACTGATTAATATAGCCCCAATCCGAATAAGCACTGTATTCCCGGCAAAATGGCTGCCCTGTGCAAATATCTGCATTGTTAACATTAACACTGGGAATGCGGTGGGATTGATTTCCTATTGTAGTGAACGAAAACTCAAGAATATTGCTTCCCGTCATTTCCATCAGGCCGTTTATTTTACGATACTCTTTCACTTGCACAGCAATAACTCCCGTGTTGTTGCTGTAATCTGATCTAAAGTCCATTTGGGAACTATTTGAATCAAACTCAAAATCGCCCCACGCCACAGAAATAGGCAGGCTGGGTTTAAATGGACTGTTATAGGCCGCGCTTTGTCCATTCGGTAATTTGGCAGCCACCAAATCGAAACGAAGCGAGTCGCCGTCCGTAGTATCAATCATGGTAGAACTGATGCCCATATATTCATTCCTGTATGTATAAAACACGGGTGGCATAGTAATATGTGCCGAATTATTCAATCCGCTGCATTTATTAAGCAAAGCCGTAATATAAAAATCGGTTCCTGCTGACCCGGTAGTAATGGCCGAAATCCGTTTTCCCCAGGCATAAGCAAATGTTATTTCACACGCCCCGGCAGAAATAGTAATCGTATCCGTTAATAAGTGCTGAAATATTTTTTTTACACTCCCGCTATAACAACCGGTTGTTTGTTTACATTTACTGAAGGGACTTGTAACATCTGTTACTGAAACCAGTGTCATCCGGCTGTAAAAGCTGCCACCCGCCCACGATACCAGCAAACTATCGCCCACATCGGGGTTGATACTATCGCATTCAGCGAAAATTTGTGCAGTTACCACATAGGTAACCGAGTCGATAGCCCGGTAGCTGATATGCCCACCGGCAATAGAAGTAGCTTTGGCGGAAATATTAAGTGACAGAATAACCAGGAAGGTTACAAACACAGTAAACGTTTTCATAGGCGATACAATAATCTATGCAAAATATGCAATTATTGCCATAAAATAATTATTGCATAAAAAACATATTAAAACCACGTAATTTTTACGGTATATGGAATATCCTCAGCAAATAGGGTCACGATACCAACTCCTTTAAATGCACCGGTATTATGAAGCTCATTGCCTGTCAGCTCAAATAGTCCGGAAATATCTTTCCCTGTAATATCTGATACGGTATATCCCGAAATATTTTCATTGCCGCCCCACAAAATGGTGGTCTTTTCCCTGGCGGGATTGGGATACACAATAAATGGCAAAACATCCACGGCCTTTATCCCCACCGTTGACCGAACGGTTATATAATTATTTTCAATTGTTTGTTCAGTGCAAATACCCGAATAATTAATTAAAGTAACGTTGTATTTACCGGTGTCATTAAATAGTTTAGTAATGGTAAAATTTGTGGTTATAACGGTATCGGTAATTGTATTATCTGCACGGGTAAAAATCCATACGTGTTTTGTAACCGGGCCGATGCTTTGATTAACAAAATTAACAGAAAGCGGAACGCCGCCGATGGTGGTGGAGGCGGCAAACTGCGGGGTTGGGGGAGCATCCAGCACCCGGATTGTTTTTGTCCCGGTTATTTTGCAACCGTTGCTGTCGCTGGCGGAATACAGTAATGTATGGAAACCGATACCCGCGCTGTCGGGATAAAAAAGGGACGCATTAATTATTCCGTTTCCATAATATTTTCCGCCTGGCGGAACAACAGGAAGTATCAGTGCGGCAGCATTTTTACATAAAGAGTCGGGTTTACCAAATACGGGGGGAATAGGATTTTTTACTGTAATTACAACTACATTATTTTTCGCGCATCCATTTTTATCAACTACCAGAACATCCCTGCGTGAAGGACTTTGCCATATTTCCAAACGGGTACTTATGGTTGGGCCGGTTTCACCGGTAGTCCATTTATAATAATAAGGAGCTTCCCCGTTTACTGGTATTGCGGTTATGCTAAATGTGTCCTTCGGGCAAACAGTAGTATCCGTAGTGAATACATTTAAATTATAGGGGGGATCTATGTATACCGAGTCTTCAATTTGTTTACTGCAATTACCATTTGTAAGGTGAAGCTTAATTTTTGCCCATCCCGGAGTAAGAAAAACTATTACGGCTGAATCTGAATTTAATGAAATAACATGCCCTCCACCGGATAAATTTGTAACACTCCTGGAATGACCTAATGTTAATGGGTTTCTAAATTTTATCGTGGCCTTATTGCATTCCACTTTTTTTTCCACTTCCAGCATTATAGTATCCAGCCTGGGTTTTACATAAACGGCAATAACATATTTAGCTATACCATTAAAAGTGCAGGTACCGTCATTTACTTCGAGAGTAAATACATGCGGCGTGTTGCTAATGTCCGCTGGTGTTGGGGTCCAGCAAAAAGTGGCTTTTTGAAACCGGCTGCTGTCAACACTTAATGTAGCACCGGGAATTCCATAGTTCCAGGATATATGTGTAGAGTCTCCATCTGCGTCGTTAGTTATATAAGTGTGGCAAAATTGCTGGCCTTCGCATATTCTGGGATGATAGTTAGTCACTTTGGGTAATTTATTGTTAACGCTTGGCATTACCATCACCCGGTATTCCAGTCTTGTCCGGCCTTTTTCCACCATTACGCCGTTTACAAGATGGTATTCAATGGCTTCAAATGTTAATACGGTGACTTGATTCTGTGCGGTAGGGCGAAGACTAAAACCTCCGTTTACTGAATCCAAATGAATGCCCGCGGGGAAATTTAAATTTCTGCCACTTGGAAAACCTAAATAATTTATAGGATTCTGGTACGACCATGAACCTGAAAAGGCTATTGGTGACGTAGGTGATCTTGGCTCTGCTAACGCAAATGACAACGAATCCCCGTCAATACTATCCATGTACCCAGCGCTTAAGACTGCGTCCTGACCAACTGCTATATAAAACTGTGGAGGTAACGTAATGTGGCTTGAATTATTTATCCCGTTACACCTATTAAGGGATGCATCAATATAAAAATCTGAACTGGCGGGGCCTGTTGAAATCATAGCACTTCTTTTTCCGTAGGCATAAGCAAAAGTTATTTGGCAGGCGCTGGTTGGCAGGCTTACCGTATCAGTAAACCGGTGCTCGTATATTTTTTTTACTGAGCCTATCCAACAACCGCTACCAGCTGTACAGTGGTTAGGTAAGCCGGTTACATCAGTGACGGAAACCAGCGACATTTTTGTCGCAAAGCTCCCGCCCGCCCACGATACCAGCAAGCTATCACCTACGTTGGGGTTGATGCTGTCGCACTCGGCAAATATTTGTGCAGTTACCACGTAGGTTACCGAATCAATGGCGCGGTAGCTGATATGCCCTCCGGCTATGGGGGCGGCTTTTAAAAATACGGAAAAAAACACGAATAACAGGCCTATGCCCAGGCGGGTAAAAGTTTTCATACGCAGGCTTTTAAATATGACTCATCAACCCGTTTAAGAGTTGCCCGGAAATTTATAGTATAAAAATAATAATTATGGCTGAACAGTTATTTTAACCTGTGCGATATTATTATAAGCATCCGTTATTTCCATAAAATACACCCCGGCAGCCAATGTTTTTACCTGTAAGCTGTATTGGTTGCCAGTGGTTTGGGTGACGGCTAATGGAATATAACGGCCCTGAATATCCAGTAACCGGATGCGGGTAAGCTCTTCTCCTTCCACGGTAATAAAATCAGTGGCCGGGTTGGGGTATACCAATGCTTTTGCAGCCGGGGTTTGTTTTATTCCCACGTTATTGGGGCGGTACACTTTTATCACTTTTACCTCGGTATCGGGTGCGCAAACAACACCGCCAACGGTAAGCTTTACAGCATACAGGCCGGTATCAGTGAAATAGTGTGTTGGAGAAATAAAAGTTGACTGATTATTAGCACCCGAAGCCGGGTCATCAAAATTCCAAAGCAACGAGCTTCCGGGATAATGCACAGAAGTGCTGGCAAAACTGAAAAGATGTCCCCAGGGCCCTTGAATGGAATCTGCGGTAAAGGAAGCCACAGGAGGCATTTCAATAAAAATGGAAGAATTGGCTGAATTTTGGCAACCGGTA
>DASPJH010000158.1:0-2637 GCA_035628715.1 Bacteroidia bacterium | reverse complement strand
GAGCGAAAGGCCAAAGGCGAACAGCTAACAGCTTTTTCAAAAGTTGATGTCACTAGAACACCAGGGCTTCCAACAACTTAGCCATTGGCTTTTGGCCGTTAGCTTTAGCCATGAGCGAAAGGCCAAAGGCGAACAGCTAGCAGCTTTTTCAAAAGTTGATGTCACTAGAACACCAAGGGCTTCCAGCAACTTAGCCATTGGTTTTTGGCCGTTAGCTTTTAGCCACGAGCGAAAGGCCAAAGGCGAACAGCTAACAGCTTTTTCAAAAGTTGATGTCACTAGAACACCAGGGCTTCCAACAACTTAGCCATTGGCTATTCGTCTTTGGAAAGTACCATGCATAATTTTTAAATTCTGTGAATCCTGATTCTGACAGAATTCTGTTACGAGTGTTACGCTGTTACGGCCAAAAAAATGGACACTTTTTTGCAACTGTTCCTCCGGGAAATAATTTGAAAAAAGTGATTTTGGGCAAGAAAAAATGAAAAAAAATTTCAGAACAGCAGGTTTCCCGCCAGTAGTGTTGAACCTTAACTCCATTCCATCTCAACCAGGACGATATCGTTAAGTTGTGAAAGGATGGGCAATTCCTTGTCAGCCTGAGGCGTTTGAAAAACGGAACTTGAAGGCTGACAAGGAATCGTGGGTACAGTTGATATAAGCAAATTACCGTTCTCCTTTTGTCACCCTTCGAGTTTTCCTCGCAAACAAGGCCTCAGGCTGGCAAAAGGAGTACTAACCGGTGCCAGATTTTTTCACCGGATGGACGAAGCAATGTTTCGAACACTAATGGTTTCACGCCTGCTGTTACAGGCAGTAAAAGTTTACAGCTTCCCTTCGTCCATTAAAATCTTAGCCTTCAGCACCGCCATAACCGAAAGGCTGTCAGTAATCTCGTTGCCCATCACCATGCGGTATAACTCACTAAAGGGCAGCTTGCGCACTTCCAGGCGCTCGTCGTCGTCCGGGTGGGCCTCTGTGGCACTAAGGCCTCTGGCCACAAAAATATAGGCAATCTCGTTGGTTGCGCTGTTGCTGGTGTGGCTGGTCATTAGCAGTTGCCAGTCGGTAGCCAGCAGGCCGCATTCCTCCTGCAGCTCGCGGGCGGCACTTTCCTGCGGGGGCACATTTGGGTCGCCGCCACCCTCGGGTATTTCCCAGCTGTACAGGTGCAGCGGGTAGCGGTACTGGCCCACAATCCAGGTATTATTATCTTCATCCAGGGGCAAAATGCCAATGGCCAGGTTTTTAAATTCGGTAACGGTATAAATGCCCTGGCTGCCGCCGGGATTGATTACTTTATGGTGATTAATGCGCACCCAGGGCGTTTCGTGTACTATTTCCGATGACAGGGTTATCCAGGGATTTTCGTGGCTCACGTATCTTATTTTGGTTACAAAATTACTTTTTTAGTGGTGCCGGGCGGTTTTATTTTGGGTTAAAAACACCCTACTTTGCATAAATCCCAACTGCCAGCCAGCTCCACCGTGGTAAACAACAAATCCCGAAATACTGTTTGGAGCCTTTCCCCGAAAAGATTAAATTGGTAAAGCGGTTTTATATCATCACTGCCTATCCTAAAAAAGCGGAAGAATAAAATACCCTGCACATACCATATATTATACAAATCCTATCGCAAAACCGATTATAAGTTAATACCTTCGAATAAAGCATTTTAGTTGCCGGCGTTTAACAACATAATAAAAAGCACAGCAGTAATACTGTTCGCTCTTCTATCAGGCTACCTGCATGCTCAGCGGTGCGACTGGCTGGAAACCGGGGGAGGATTTGGGATGGACAGAGCGCATTCTATGGCAACCGACCCAAACAACAATATATTAGTTACCGGAAGTTATGGCAATGGTTTTTCAATAGGCCCTTTTGTTTTTTCGCAATTTGCTACAGTCGAGTCAGGTTTTATAATTAAGTATGATGAATATGGCCAGGTAAAATGGACTAAAAGTTTCGGTGGTACATCGTTTGGGTTATGTTATCCCACCGTTGTGCAAACTGATGCCAATAGCAATGTATATATAGCCGGGCATGTATCAATGGCATCAGGAAGTGTTGATTTTGGTAATGGTGTGGTAATGAGTTGGTCAAGCCAGCAACCTATCGCTAAGTCGTTCCTTGTTAAGTTTGATTCACTGGGGACAGCCCAATGGGTGGTTGAATATGGAGGAGGTGCACAAACCATTGGTCGGCTTCATGAAATTTCTGTGGATAATGCAGGTAATATATATCACGCGCTTACTTTTTCGCACTCATTACATTTTCCAGGAATTTTCAAAACCATTGTAGCTTCAAAACTTGATATTGGTATTATAAAAATCACTCCTGGTGGTACTGTTATTAATGCGGTGAATTTTGGCAGCGCCGGGTATAATTATATTTTGCAGGGCATGGGTATTGATGAACGTAATAATCCGTATATAATAGGATATGCAGGCGGGGGGAGCCTTACTGTTGGAGGACTTGCTTTAAACGGCCCTGGTGTACTTGTTTTGAAGCTCGATTCTGCACTAACAGCCTTAAACGGTTTAAAAACTAATATTAATTCTACCACTCCACATACCGTAATAGAAGGTCAACCTTTCTTTGATATTGCAGTTTGTTCAAATGGAAGATTTGTGGTGA
>DASPJH010000157.1:0-2001 GCA_035628715.1 Bacteroidia bacterium | reverse complement strand
GCGGGTCGGCAAACTCGTATTCAATCTGGCCGCCCGATGCCACGTTAAACTCGTCCAGCATTTCCTTCGTAGCCTTTCTCAGGCGCTCAAAATCCGGGTTCAGGTCGCCGGCCAGGTGTACTTTTATGTACAATATGTCATCCAGCTTGCCGGCCAGTTCTCTGCTTGCCGGGCTAAGGGTGTAGCGCTTCTCTTTGGTAAAATCCACGCGGGTGTATATTTTACCGGCTAACACGTTTATTACCGCCAGCAATGCCAGCGCTATCAATAGCTCCAATACAGCCTGGTATTTAAGACTACGCTTTTTGCGGACGGTTTCGGTCTTTATATTTTCTATACTCATTTGGTCTCTTGCTGTTGGCCTTTAGCTTTTAGCCGTTGATCATTAGTCTCTATCATCCCCCTGCCCCTTCTCTACCCCGCAAGCCACGCACAAGGAGGAATGCCAGGTTTTCTGCCTTTTTTACTTCAATCATACTTTCATTTTCAAATTTTCAATCAATCAGCACATCAGCTAATTATCTAATTAATCTACCATTTCCTGCTTCCAAATACTGCTTTGGTAAGTAACAGAAACAACGTTATCACACTTATAAAATACACAGCATCGCGGGTGTCCAAAACTCCACGGCTAATGCTCTCGTAATGGCTGTATATGCCCAGCCACTGTATCCAGTAGCTTACACTGCGCAGGGCGGGCAGTTGGCCCAGGTAATCAAACGCTATGTAAAATATAAAGCACAGGAACATGGATACTATAAACGATACGATCTGGTTATCAGTAATAACCGAAGCAAAAATTCCAATAGCTACAAAAGCGCTGCCCAGCATCAGCAGGCCTAAGTACGAGCCCCACATGGCTCCGGTGTCAATATTTCCTTTCGGATAACCCAGCTGGTGAATAGTATAGTAATACAGCAGGGTGGGAAGGAGGGAAAACAACACCAGCACTACGCCGGCAAAGTATTTACCCAGGATAATGGACATATCGGTAACAGGGGCGGTGGTAAGGGTTTCGATGGTGCCTACTTTCTTTTCTTCGGAAAAGCTGCGCATGGTAATGGCTGATATGAGGAATATAAACACCCAGGGCCCCATAAAAAACAGGGTATCCAGGTTGCTGTAGCCGGCATCCAGCACGTTGGTGTCTTTAAACACCCACATAAACAGCCCGATAGCCAGCAAAAACACGCCAATGGCTATATAGGCGATAAGCGAGCTAAGGAAGCTGCGTATTTCTTTTACAAAAACGGTAAACATTACGGTTGCGAATTTATTGATTTGGGCGGTAATGCGGTTTGACAAACTTAGGAAGTTTGTTTAACCTGCCCTTAGTACAATAGTTTTCTTATAACGTATAATAATTATAGTGTAATATATAAAGGTGCATACAACGTTTTGATGTTGTGCTGTATCTGAGGACTAAAACTAATAGATACTGGTGAGAAGCCCCTTAGGGGATTTAGAGTAAGATGACAAAAATCAACAACCGCTCAGTCAAAAGTATTATCCACTCATTCAATAGTCCTATTTGCTCATTTGTACTTTGAGCCTGATTAATAACAGCCTATATTGTACAACAAATAATTACACAACTACTTAAAAATCAACAATGAAAAGAATTTTTAGCATTTTACCGTCGCACCCAGCATTTTCTCAACGCCGGGAGCGTGTAGGCGCAGGAGGTTTTGTATTGCATTATATGAAAGTACTATTACTACTGGTAGCCAGCTTACTGGCATTTAAGGCGAACAGCCAGAACAAACCTGTTATTAGCGGGAACGATGTTACTACTTGCTTCGGCAAGCAGGGCTGTATTGATATTACCACCAGCGACGCTGATAACGACTCAGTGGATATATGGTGGGATAACAGCATTGCTGGTGGAATCTTCACCCACACCAGCAACGTGAAGAGGTTTGCAACGGGCTCTGTTTGTTTTACCCGGTCCGGAAGGTTTTATCCTGACACTGCGGAGCAGTTTACTGTTTATGCTACTGA
>DASPJH010000156.1:0-6934 GCA_035628715.1 Bacteroidia bacterium | reverse complement strand
GGGAGGATGGTATAGGCGGCGGCCGTATTGTGGGCGGCGACAGCCAAACCCGCATTGTTGATATTAATGCCGGTGATATAGTGTCGCTTAAATGTTATGATACCAGCAACCTGCTGAAATGGGAATCACTGAACAGGATACACAGTGTTTCCGGCCAAAATATTTTCAGGGTGACTTTTAAAAAAGAAATAAGCATTACTGCCAGCATGTACGAAGCCATGGGCAGTTTTCCCAACTTATTTTATCATAAAGAATATTACTATAACGGCGACGGGGAGCTTATACAAACCAACACGGTTTTCTGGCCTAAAGAAGGGATGGTGCAGGGCCTGAACAATAACCAGCAGGAAACAATTACCAAATATTACAGGGGTGAAAATAAAAAACCCGCCCCGGATAACGGGACGGTTATTTATCTTAATGATTAGCTTAACTTATTGTTTCTCACCATAAAACACGTAATTGTCAGTCATATCATCATATACAACCTGGGGAGCTTTATTCTTATCACTGTTTACATAAATAGTAAGCGTGCCGCTAAATGAACCCTGCTGGCTTACTATAGTAGAATCGTATTTATAAACATCAATATCCCTTGGTTTAATGGTAGTGTTTCCGGCTCCGGGTGCAATATGTATTTTAGTGTCGCTTACTTTGGTTACAACCAATAACTGGTTTTCAATACTGCTGCCGGTTGCAGGCGTAATAGTACCGCTGAAGGTTCCCATACCCCTGCCCCACACGTCAATAGTGTTGTTATTGTTGTTGTTGTTATTATTATTGTTATTGTTGTTGTTTCCGCTGTTATCATCCTTACTGCATGATACAGCACCCAATGCCAGGCAGGCAGACATAAATAATACGTAAATTTTTTTCATGGTTAAATGTTTTCTGTTAGAGTAGATATGTTATCTAAATGTTGCTGCAATGTAAAAGGTTTTTTTAACAAGTCAAATTCAATTTAGACAAGATATAAAAAAATCCCGCCGTGCATAAAGCCGTGCGGGATTTTAACTAACCTATGAAAATATGCGCTGTTAATACGTTTCTGCTTCAATTTCTGTTTTCACAGCTGCCGGCTTAATGCCTTTTACCCAGCGTTTAAACCTTTCAGTAAGGTAAAACATTACGGGCACCACAACCAATGTGAGGAAGGTGGTGAAAATTAAGCCGAATATAATGGTCCAGCTCATCGGGCCCCAAAAAGCAGCACTGTCACCACCTGTATAATATTGGGCATCGTATTCGCTCAGCAGGGTAAAGAAGTTAATATTTATACCCAATGCCAATGGAACCAATCCCAGGATGGTGGTTATAGCTGTCAGCAATACCGGGCGCAAGCGGGTTGTACCGGCGGTCATAATAACTTCTCTCAGGTCTTCCAGCGGCAGGTAGGCATTTTGGTCAATGCCCAGTTCATCTTTGCGGCGGTGGCGAAGCAAATTGGTATAATCAATCAGCACTATCGCATTGTTTACGGCTATACCCGCCAGTGAAATAATACCGATACCGCACATCAGGATAACAAAATCCATACGGAATATGGCAAAACCAAGGAATACACCGATGGTACTGAATATAACTGACGCCATAATGATTACCGGCCCTGAAATACTATTGAACTGCGCTACGATAATCAGGAATATCAGCAGGAAGGCGATCATAAATGCACGGCCCAGGAATGCAGAAGATTTACTTTGCTCTTCCTGTTCACCCGTGAATTTAAATTCATACCCTTCAGGCAGTTTATAGTCTTCCATCAGGGATTTATACCGGTCAATAATTTCATTGGGCGCATATCCTTCCTTCACGTTGGAGAAAATGGTTATCACACGGTCCATATCCTTACGTTTAATAGAAGCGAAAGTGGTGTTGTATTCAACCCTGGCAACGGCTGAAATAGGCACCTGTGATATTTGCCCATTGGAGGGATTACGGAACGTGATACGCTGGTTCAGAAGGTCGCTTTCGTTGTAGCGCTCCTGGTTACGAAGGCGGAGGTTAATGGGGAAATCATCATCTCCTTCCTTGAATTTAGAGATTTCTTTACCAAATGAACCTGTACGGATGGTATTGGCAATAGCGAACGTGGAAACGCCAAACCTGCGTGCCGCATCACGGTCAATTTTCACTATCAGCTCAGGCTTATCAGTTTCAAGGTCGGTTTGAAGTTTATCCACACCGGGTACATCAGCCTTATTAAGGAATGCTTTTATTTCATTGGTATACTTAATCAGGGTGTCGTAATTCTCACCAGAAATTTCAATGTTAATAGGCTTACCAACAGGCGGGCCCTCCTGGTTTTTCTCAACAGTGATAATAGCATCCGGAACTTCTTTCAGTGCCGCTCTTACATCTTCCATTACCAGTGAAGTCTTGCGGGCGTCATCAACTTTCATCCTGTCTTCCGTTTTAATAAACGAAACAGTAACACGTGCCCTGTTAGGCGACGCGCCCTGCTGGGGTCCTGAGTTAGGGTCGGCAGTACCCTCTCCTACCTGTGCCAGTACCGCTTCAAGTATTGCGCTGTCATTGTGAATAGTCTTCATCACAATGCCTTCTATTTTTTTAGTAATGGCGTTGGTTTTCTCAATATCGGTACCGCTGGGTGTTTCGATAAACACGTTAAAATACATCGGCTCATTTTCAGGAAAGAACAGTATTTTAGGATTGCTCGCGCCAAAAAACATAAAGCTGAAAATCAAAAGGAAAAACGTTCCGCCCACTAACCAGCCTCCGCGTTTAAGGGCCCACCTGATAACCCGGCCGTAAAAATTCTCAATTTTTACAAGGCCATTTCTCTGGAACCTGGCAGATGCCGGTTTAAAATAATAGCGGGTAAGTACCCGTACTATAACCACCAGTAACATGAGGTTTCCGATAGTTTTATTGGGACTGGCTATTGCCAGTAAAAGGCCTAACACACCCAATACAGCATTTATAGCCCAAAATTTACGTACAGGGCTGTTCGTTTCCTCGCCTTCTTTCTGAATAAATTTAGAGGTAAGTACAGGGTTTACAATAAGCGCCACAAATAATGACGATGAAAGCACTATTATCAGTGTAATGGGCATGTACTTCATAAACTCGCCCATCAGATCATCCCAGAACAACAAGGGGAAAAATGCCGCCAGCGTGGTGAGGGTAGATGATATAATAGGCACTGCTACCTCGCCTATACCGTATTTAGATGCATCCAGCTTGTTCATTCCTTCCTCGCTGTATAGCCGGTAAATGTTTTCTACTACCACAATACCGTTATCCACCAGCATACCCAGCGCCATAATCAGGGAAAATAACACCATCATATTCAGGGAAGCTCCCATAAAATACAGGATGGCATACCCCAAAAGCATGGAAAGCGGAATGGCAATACCCACAAACATGGCATTGCGCACGCCCATAAAAAACAACAGTACCAGCACTACCAGGATTACCCCTGAAATAATACTGTTTTCAAGGTTGTTTACGTTATCCCGGGTCATTACAGACTGGTCGTTGGTCAGCACCACGCTCATACCCGGTGGCAGCTTGCTCTTTTTAGCCTTCTCCAGCACTTCGCGCACTTTGTCCACACCGTTCAGCAAGTTCTCACCCGATTTCTTTTTAATATCTATGGATACTACCGGGTACCCGTCCAAACGGGCAAAGCTGGTAGGCTCTTCAGGGGCAAACTCAACGGTGGCAATATCGCGCAGGTATACTACCTGCTGGTTTTCATCCTTAACAATGATGTTGCCCATTTTGCGGAAGTCTTTAAACTCACCGGTTACACGTATGCTCCGGCGGTTCATATTATCTCCCTCAATGCTCAATATTTCACCACCTGATATGGTAACGTTTTCAGCAGCTACCGCATTCTCAATATCCTGGAAGCTTATCTGCAACGCTTCCATTTGGTTTTTATCTACTGAAATCCGTACTTCTTTATCCAGCAAACCACGCAGGTCAGCGCTTGATATTTCCGGTAGCTTTTCAAATTCGTCCTGGAGGTATTCAGCGTTTTCTTTCAGCACATCGTAGTTGAAATTTCCTGAAATGTTAACATTCAGTACCGGGAACTCTGAAAAGTCCATTTCAAAAATGTTAGGATCGTTGGGTAAGTCGTTAGGAAGGTCGTTTTTAATCTTGTCAACCGCATCCTTTACATCCTGCAATGCTTCCTCAACCGGCACATCCAGTTCAAACTCAACAATAATTGTTGAGTAATCCTGGATAGAGGTGGAAGTAAACTTTTTTAACCCCTTTAATCCTTTAATTTCCTTTTCAATCGTCCTGGTAACCAGGTTTTCCATATCCTCGGGTGAGTTTCCGGGATAAACAGTACCTATATATATAATAGACTGTTTAATTTCAGGAAAGCTCTCCTTAGGCATGGCACGGTAGCCCACCAACCCCACAATCACTATAATTAACACCAGCACATAAATGCTTGTGGCATTGCTTATACTGAATGAGGAAGGGCCAAATTCTTTATACTTTTTGTTGTCCTCCTGTGTACTCATCGCTCAGGTTTTAAGGTTGTTTTTACTTAATAATTTTAATTTCAGCTCCGTCTGTAAGGGTTTTATAGTTTTCAGTAATTACCCTGTCACCGGGCTGCAAACCGTCTTTTATTTCAGTTTGGGCAGCGGCAATAGTGCCTACTGTAACAACCTTTTTACGTGCTACGGTTTTGCCCCCCTTTTCTTCCACTACAAATACATAATCGCTTGTTCCGTCATTAGTAATTACGTTTGATGGAACGGCAATGGCTTTGGGGTTAACATAGTCATAAATGGTAACCATGCTCAGCAGGTTGGGCTTCAGGTTTTCAGTGTTGGCGTTAATATTCACTATCATACTAAAAGTACGGTTGCCCGGATTGATTATCTGCCCTACAGAACTGATTTTGGCTCCCATTTTCAGATCAATAGATGGAAACCTTAGCATTACAGAGTCACCTGTTCTTACGGTCTTCACATATCTTTCCGATACTTCGGCAGCTACTTTCAGGTTGCTGTTATTTACCACGCGGGCAACCGGCATGCCGGGCATCAGGTTTTCGCCCTGGTTAATATCTATCATATCAACGGTACCGTTTACTGGGGCAGTAATATTGTATTTGCTGTATTGCGCCCGTAGTGTTTCCAGCTGCTTTTTCAAAGCGTCGCGCTGGTTTTCGGCCTGCAGCAATTGCATTTCAGTGCCCACATTCTGCTCGCGGAGGCGCTTTTGTTTCTGGTAGGTAGTTTCAGCCAGTTTCAAAGCATTTTCAACTTCACGTATCGAGCTGGCAGTAATATCACCATCCACCCGGGCTAACGTCTGGCCCTGGCTTACTTTCTGCCCTTCTTTCACCAGCACTTCTATAACACGGCCTGCTACTTCGCTGCTCACTACTACATTTTTATCGCTTTCCACAATTCCCTGCACTTCTACCGGGCGTTTAAATACCACGGTGTTTATAATTTGTGCCCGCACAGGTGTGCTGGCCTGCACGGTATCCAACCCAGCCGCCTCTTTCTCCAGCTGTGCTATTTCCTTATCCAGGTCAGCTCTTTCAGCTTTTAATTTTTCCAGCTTTTTTTGCTTGTCTTCTTCCCCTTGTCCGCATGAAACAGCAAGTACGGCTACCAGGGCTATTGCAACTATTTTTTTCATTTTCAGGTGTATGTTTGGGTTATAGTTTGTTTTAGTCAATAATTTTTGCTCCGGTGGCCTTGCGATAATCCAGTTCGGCCATCATCAATTCATAAAGGGCTATTACCAGGTTGCTTTGCGAGGTATTATTCTCGGTTTCAGCTGTAGTGTACTCCAGCGAAGTGCCCAGTCCTTCCTGCAGTTTAATTTTGGCAATACGCTTAATTTCTTCGGACAGTACCACATTTTTTTTCTGCAGCTCGTAGTTTTCCAAAGCCCTCAGGTAGTTGGTCTGGGCGGTAAGTACCTCGTTCTGGTACGCTTGCTCAAACTGTGAGCGGCTTGTTTCATATTGCTGCACTCTCAGGCTGGCCTGCTGTATCAGTGAGCGCTGGCGGAAACCTGAAAAAATTGGAATATTTAACGATAGTCCCCAAAATGTACCCGGAAACCAGGGATTACCCAACTGGCTCATCTGACCTTTGCTGGCATAGGTATTTTGCTGGTGGGTGAAAAAACCGTTCAGCGTGGGGTAATATCCAAACTTATAGCGTTTTTCATCCAACAGTCCCATCGCCAGCTGCTGGCTGAGTATTTTATACTCCGGCCGGTTAGAAACACTACCGGCACCCTGCACATCCATCACTTTAAGGTTGCTTTCCAGCGACTCTGTTGATTCGGTAAGTTCTATGGGTTTGGTTACATCGTATCCCATAAGTATTTTCAGCATGTTCAGCATAATGGTTTTCTGGTCGGCCAGGCGTGCACGCTGAATTTTCAGGTTAGACATGGATAGTGAAATACGGGCCGTGTCAACACTTTCTGCAAAGCCTTGTTCGGTAAGCGCTTTCATGTTATACAGGGTAGAGTCCAGGCTGCTAAGGTTGGCATCCACCTGCTCCAGCCTTTTATCAGCCATTAGTACTGAGTAATACGTTTTTACCACATTCAGCTGTACCTCAATTTCGGTTTGCTGGGTAGCATACTGGCTAATTTTCACAAATTCCTGCGCTGCTTTTAACCCTAAAAAATAGGTACCGTCAAACAGTAACTGGTTAAGCGTTACGTTGGCCCCCAGGGTGTGAGGAATTCCAAACTGTGCATCAATAAATTCAGGGCCGCGGGGCGAACCGGGAGGCAGCGCTTCGTTAATAAAGTTAGGAAGGCGCTGTGTGGGTATTTGTATGTAGTTGGTATAACTTACCCCTGCGCTTACCTGTGGAAGACCAATGGCCTTAATTTCATTTACCTTTTTATCGGCTATGGATTCCTCAATACGGGCATTTACAAGGTTGGGGTTATTTTTTAAAGC
>DASPJH010000155.1:0-3432 GCA_035628715.1 Bacteroidia bacterium | reverse complement strand
GGATGCGCCTAAGATCAGTAAGTATGCGTATGGCACCGATTACCATTTTGTGGTAAAGGACAAACTCAAAGAACTACTTAATTATATCACTGAAAACATAGGCCAGGTAAGCGGGCGGGCTTTTGTTGACAGTGCCCCGGTAATGGAGCGTGCCTGGGCAAAAAAGAGCGGCGCCGGGTGGATTGGCCGCCACAGCCTCTTGATTAACAAGCAGCAGGGGAGTTATTTCTTTTTGGGCGAGCTTATTATTGACCTGGAACTGGAGCCTGACGGCCCGGTAAAGGACTACTGCGGAACCTGCACGGCCTGCATTGATGCCTGCCCCACCGATGCTATTACGCCTTACTGGGTAGACGGCAGCAAGTGCATCAGCTACCTCACCATTGAGCTGAAGGACGAGATACCGGCTGAGTTTGCGGGCAAAATGGCCAACTGGGCCTTTGGCTGCGACATTTGCCAGCAGGTATGCCCCTGGAACCGCTTTAGCCAACCCCATAACGAAGCGCAGTTTAACCCCAAAGACGAGCTGATGACCATGGACGCCCGCCAGTGGGAAGAGATTACCGAAGATGTTTTTAAAATCCTGTTTAAAAATTCTCCTGTTAAGCGCACGGGGTTTAAGGGGTTAAAACGTAATTTGGATTTTTTGAAAAAAGAATAATGGTCTTAATAAACATACTTTTAATAATCCCTGCTGTTTATGCATTTATGGTTGTTAACACCCTATTACATGAAATGGGGCATGCTATTGTTTTGTGGTTATTTACTAAACAGCCCGTTAATATCTACATCGGTTCGTACGGTGACAAAAATGCATATAAGTTTAAAATAAAAAGCTTTAATTTTTTTATTGCAAAACAACCACTCAACCTATACTACGGCATGTGTGACAACAATTTGTACGGGCCTGCATGGAAGCTTATACTAATGTTTGCGAGTGGGCCTGTATTTGCCTTTCTTTTTGCGGCTGCCGTTTTTTATTATCCTTTCTTTAATGCTGTACCGGAATGGGTTTATGAGGTCACCTTCTATTTTGTTATATATACTGCACTAAGCCTACTTTACAACCTAACCCCGCACCGAATATCTCAAAACTTTGATTCCAGAGGGGTTAATAATGACGGTTCCTGGATAGCATATTACCTGAAAGTACTTTTTAAAAAACCTGATTTTAAAAAGAAGCATCAGCATCTTACGGAACTCTGGATTCTTACGAGAAAAGATGATTATTTAACATTTTTTGGCAAATATTATGAAGAAGGATTCAGAGATACGGTTTTATTGAATACTGCCTTTGCTTTTTCATTCGATGCCGGAAAGTTTTCAGATGCATTAAAGTATTTAACAGACCTGGAAAAACAAAAAAAATTAAATGAAACCCATTATTATTTTATGGGATATTCGCAGTATGCAATGGGTAAAACTGATGATGCCATAGTTTCCTGCGATAAAGCTCTCACTATCCGCCCTGGCTATGGTTCTGCGTTAAGTCTTAAAACAGAAATTTACCTGTCAAAAAATAATCACGAAGAATTAAAGAAAATTGAGCTGTTAGCCGAAAAACATGCGGATGCACCCTTAAATGCGCTGCTTCTTGCTAAAATAGCATACAATACCGGCCGTTTGAAACAGGCAATCCGGTATATTAATAATGTAAGTGTAGGAGTCATTTCGGATAATTTTGAACTATTTACTTATAAATGTTTATGCAACAGCAAACTTGGCAATGCGACAGAAGCTAAAGAATATTTTAACCATCCTTCTGTTATGAATGATTCTGACAATCACTGTATAAATATCTCTCTTATTCACTTAAATCTTGGAGAATGTAAAGAAGCTATTGAATTTCTTTTAAATGTACTTGACAGGAACAATGAGAATCATTATGCGCTTAATAATATGAGCCATGCTCTTAATATACTTGGGAGACATGAAGAAGCAATTGACTACGCTGACAAAGGCATTGCAGTTAATCCTGACATGTATTACTGCTATTCAAACAAAGCTTTTGCAGAGTTAATGCTTGGAAGGCTTGAGGACGGATGGCAAACCAATTTAAAAGCAGCGGAGTTAAATCCCTATAGTTCTTATGTTTTACGAAATACAGGCATATACTATAAAGGCACCGGCGATGTGGAAAAAGCAAAAGAGTACTTTACAAAATCATACCACACCGACCCGACTACCCATAAGCTGGAAGAACTGGCCAACAGTATTGGAATTGAATTACTGCCGGTTGAGGATTAACCTTTTCTATTCTTGATTCTGTTCATACTTATCGTTTTAAAAATTCACAATCTATTTGCGTAAGTAAATACTTACATATATATTTGTAAGCAAATACTTACATATTTTACCGCTATGATGATGCGCAGAGATGTTTTCCAGGCTATTGCCGACCCCACCCGCAGGGAGATAATCAACCTTGTCGCTTTTAACAAGATGAACCTCAACTCTATAGCAGACAAGTTTGATATGAGCCGGCCTGCTATTTCGCAGCATATTAAAGTGCTGACTGAATGCGGTCTTATCGCCATTAAAAAGCAGGGACGCGAGCGGTATTGCGAGGCTCAGCTAAAGGCCCTGAGCGAGGTGAACAACTGGATTGAGCGCTACCGCCAGCTGTGGGACGAACGCTATAACCGGCTGGATGATGTGCTGAAAGAGCTGCATAATAAAACTGAAAAACCATAACAAACACTAAAACCCATATTGACTATGAAAAACCCAACAACAATTACCGTAGAGCCTGGCAAACAGGAACTATTTATTTCCCGTGAGTTTGACTATCCCCGCGAACTGGTATTTAAAGCCTTTACCGACCCCGATTTGCTGGTGAAATGGCTGGGGCCTAAAGACCTTACCACCCGGCTGGACAAGTTTGATATAACCGAAGGCGGCTCATGGCGTTATATTCAAACAGATGCAGCCGGCAATGAGTATGCTTTTCACGGTGTAAACCACGAGGTTACCTTTCCTGAGCGCATCATCCAGACATTTGAGTTTGAAGGACTGCCTGAAAAAGGCCATGTGCTGCTGCAAACCGCCCGTTTTGAAGCGCTGCCAAACAACCGTACCCACCTGGTGGAGCAACTGGTTTTCCAGTCGGTGGCCGACCGTGACGGTATGGTACAGGCGGGCATGAGCACGGGGGTAGAAGACTCTAACGAGCGTTTGGACGAAGTGCTGGCCACTTTGCAGCGCAGCAACGCCAGTTAAACCGCCCTGCTTACTTGTTTACTGCCTGCACTCTAAGGGGTGCAGGCTTTTTTTTATTAGGTGAGTCAACAAACGCGTTTCCGGATACCCACAATTCTTTGTCGCCTTCGAGTCCCGCCTTTCGGGCGCTCAGGCTGACAAAGAATTGCTGACCGTGGCAGCGGTTAGGCTTTGCGGCACCCATCCCGTCATTCCCGCTTCAGGCGGGAATCT